>DOWQ01000774.1:297-14601 GCA_003519485.1 Streptomyces sp.
CCGGGGAGGGCTTCGATGTCCAGGGCTGAGACGGACTCCGGCGCGGGCGAAGGCTCCCGCGCGGGCGGCGGGGGCGCGGACGGGGCTGCGGGCTCGTACGGGAAGGGCCGGGGCGCGGGCGCGTACGCCGATGAGCCCGGCGCGGGTGCGCCCGCCGGCCGGCGGCTGTGGACGCTCGGTCTCTTCCGCAGCGAGCTGGTCACTACCTTCCGGCGCGGGCGGACGCTCGCGCTGCTCGGCGTGCTCGCGGCGGTGCCGCTGCTCGTCGGGACCGCCGTACGGATCGAGACCAGTGACGGCGGCGCGATCGGCGAGGGCGGCGGCGGTGGCGGCCCGGCGTTCATCGCGCAGATCACCAACAACGGCCTCTTCCTGGTCTTCACCTCGCTGGCCGCCACGCTGCCGTTCTTCCTGCCGATGACCGTCGGGGTCGTCGCGGGGGACGCGATCGCAGGCGAGGCCGCCGCCGGGACGCTGCGCTACCTGCTGGTCGCGCCCGCCGGCCGGAGCCGGCTGCTGCTCGTCAAGTACGCGGCCACGATGGCCTTCTGCCTGCTCGCGACGCTGGTGGTGGCCGCCTCGGCGCTCGCCGTGGGGGCGCTGCTGTTCCCGCTGGGCGAGGTCACGCTGATCTCCGGGACCACGGTGTCCTTCGGCGAGGGGCTGCTGCGGGCACTGGCCGTGGCGGTGGTCGTCGCCGCGTCGCTCAGCGGCATCGCGGCGCTCGGACTCTTCGTCTCCACGCTCACGAACAGCGGTGTCGCGGCGATGGCGGCGACCGTCGGACTGCTGATCACCGTGCAGATCCTCGGTAGCATCCCGCAATTGCACGCGGTGCACCCGTATCTCTTCCCGCACTACTGGCTGAGCTTCGCCGACCTGCTCCGCGACCCGGTGTACTGGGACGAGCTGCTGAGGAATCTCGGCCTGCAGGGCCTGTACGCGGCGGTCTTCGGCTCGGCGGCCTGGGCGCGCCTGACGGGCCGGGACATCACGGTGTGACGCCCCGGCCCGGTGGCGGCGGCCGGCAGTGCCTCACCGCAGGCGGCTGTCGCGGTCGCTCTGGGTGTATTGAACCGGAGTGTTGTCAACGCGGGTGATGGGTGGCTTCCGCCGTGCGTTTCGGCAGCTGCGGGCGGGGTGGCCGGCGCAGAGGGCCCGTGCATCGGACGCCGGCCGGACACCTCGGCAACCAGTCGCCCGGATCACTTCCGCTTTCGGAAGCAGTCGGATACCACGGTCACGACCAGCCTTGGCGGAGTCGGCGTCCCAGAATCCGCTGTGCCCATGGGGCCTCGGTGATCGCCGGACACGTACAGGCCCCGTGATTGACGTCCGATCACCCGCTCGAAAAGACGCTACTCACTGCCTCCTTTCGGCGCTTGAGTAATCCATCACCTCCGTCCCCCAGCGGAGCACTCGCGGCGTACTGCATGTTTCGCCGGGCCCCGGGTCAGGGGATCCTGTCGTGCCATGACGAGACTCAGTACAGGCGGGAGATCCCGTACGCGTGCCGGGGCCTGGTTGGCCGTCGCCGGCCTGGCTCTGACCCTCACCTCGAGTTCGCCTGCCGGGGCGGATGTCGCCGACACCCGCCTGGAGGACGCCATCGACCGCATCCTCGAGGACGAGCGGCTGGACGGGGCGGCCGCCGGAGTGGTCGTGCAGGACGCCGAGAGCGGTGCGGTGCTCTACGAGCACCGGCCGGACAGCAGGCTGATGCCCGCCTCCAACACCAAGCTGCCGACCTCGGCCGCCGCGATGGCCCTGCTCGGCCCCGACCACCGCTTCCGTACGGATGTGCTGTCCGAAGGCGAGCGTCGCGGCCGGGAACTCCGGGGTGACCTCTACCTGCGCGGCACCGGCGACCCCACCGTGCTCGCCGAGGACTACGACCGCCTGGCCGCCGAGATCGCGGCTTCCGGCGTCAAGCGGGTGACCGGTGATCTGGTCGCCGACGACACCCGGTTCGACGAGCAGCGGCTCGGCCGGTCGTGGGCCGCCGACGACGAGTCCGCGTACTACTCGTCGCAGATCTCCCCGCTGACCGTCGCCCCGGATACGGACTACGACGCTGGGACCGTCCTCGTCGAGGCTGCCCCCGGTGCCGGGCCCGGCGACGAGCCGGAGGTCACCGTCACTCCGCCGAACGACTACGTGACGATCGACGTCGGGGGGACCACCGTCGCCGAGGGCGAGAGGGACACCCTCTCCATCGAGCGCGAGCACGGCGGCAACACCATCGTGGTGGACGGTGACATTCCCGTGGGCGCGAACCCCACGCTGTCCTGGACCAGCGTCTGGGAGCCCACCGGCTATGCCGCCGCGGTCTTCTCCGACGCCCTGGCCGAACACGGCGTACGCGTCTCCGGGGGCACCCGCCTGGGCGAGGCCACGCCCGAGGGTGCCACGGTTCTCGCCGTACACGACTCGATGCGGCTCGAGAACCTGCTCGTGCCCTTCATGAAGCTGTCGAACAACAACCACGCCGAGGTGCTCACGAAGACCATCGGCTACGAGGCCACGGGCAGCGGCAGTTGGCGCGCCGGGCTGGAGGCCGTCGAGAAGTACCTGAAGAAGGAGGACGTCGAGACCGGCACAGTCCGCCAGGTGGACGGTTCCGGGCTGTCCCGGATGAACGTCTTCCCCGCCGAGGAGCTCGCTCAGCTCCTGGTCTCGGTACGGGACGCTCCCTGGTTCGACGCGTGGCACGACTCGCTTCCGGTCGCCTGCGAGAAGGACCGCATGGTGGGCGGCACGCTCCGCTCGCGGATGTGCGGCACGCCCGCCGCGAGCAACGCACACGCCAAGACCGGCTCCCTGACCGGCGCCTCCGGGCTCTCCGGCTACGTGACCGATGCGGACGGCCGCGAGCTGGTGTTCAGCATCCTCACCAACAACCACCTCGCCTCCTCCGTGAAGAGCATCGAGGACGCCATCGTGGTCACCCTGGCCTCGCACGGCCGGGACGGCACGAAGACGGTCTCGCCGCGCTCCGTACGAACCGGGGCGCCCGGCGGGGAGCTGGAGTGCTCCTGGCTGAAGCCCCGCAGGTGCTGAGGCTGCCTCGCGCGCCGTACGTGCGGCCGGCCGACACCCGGCTCCGGATCCTCTGGCCGGGTGGTCGTCGGCGTTCTCCACCGTGCCGCGCCGGTCGGGGTACTCGGTCGCGTCGGGGTCGGAGGTGCCTCGGCACTTGCAGTCCGGCCACATCCCGCCGCTCGATTCGCAGCAGTGGTCCACCGTGAACGTGCCTCGGGGGCCGACCAGGCCGGTGGCCTGCACCACCTGGACGCCGTTGACGAGGACCGCCCCCGCGCCGACGAGGGTGATGGCGATCCCCAGCAACAGTCCTGATGATCCGCCATCCCCACGCCGAACGGAATTCCCCCGTTCGCTTCCCGTCCGCTGCTCGTACCACCCCGTTGCTCATCCGGAGCACTCCAGGTGCTCGTATCAATACAACTAGAAGGTGAGTTTCCAGCTGTTGATGTAGCCGGTGTCCTGCGACCAGACGTCCCGCACCCGCAGTTTCCAGGTGCCGTTCGCCGCCTCGGCCGACGCGTCGACCGTGTAGGTGGTGATCACGTCGTTCGCGCTGTCGTAGGCGGAATTCTTGAGCCGGTAGGCGGTGCCGTCCGGCGCGAGAAGGTCGATGACCAGGTCGCCCCGGTAGGTGTGCCGGATGTCGACCCCGACCTCGAGCGCGGCCGGGGCGTTGCCCGTACGGCCGGACACGGTGATGGAGGAGACACCCTCCGAGGTGCCGTCCGGGATGCTGACGTCCGTGGTGTTCTCGTGGTCGCCGCCGGGCGGCGGCTCGGTGCCGCCGTCCTCGCTGCCGAGCGTCCACATCGCGTGGGCGAGGGCGTCACTGTTGCGGTCCAGGGCGGTGTCGTTGATGTTCGACGTCGTGTCGCAGGAGGCGTGGTAGCAGCGGTCGAACGGCTGACCGGCCGTGCCGCCCCACTTCTGGGCCTGGGCGGAGGTCTTCGTGCGGCTCGCGCCGGTGAAGAGGCCGCCGACCGGAATGCCGACGTTCTGGAAGGAGGCGTGGTCGGAGCGGCCGTCGCCCTCGGTCTCGATTTCGGTCGGCACGCCCTTGGACGCGAACCAGTCCTTGAACACGGCCTCGATCTGCGGGTCGTCGTCGTAGACGAAGTAGCCGGGGTTCGGCGAGCCGATCATGTCGATGTTGAGGTAGCCGTCAATCTTGGCGCGCTCGGCGCTGGAGAGGCTGCTGACGTAGGCGCGGGAGCCGACGAGACCCAGCTCCTCCGCGCCCCACCAGCCGAACCGCAGGTGCTTCTCCGACTGGTGCCCCGCACGGGCGACGGCGAGTGCGGTCTCCAGGATGCCGGCGGAGCCGGAGCCGTTGTCGTTGATGCCCGCGCCGCTGCTGACGGAGTCGAGGTGGGCACCGGCGAAGACGATGTTGTCCGGGTCGCCGCCCGGCCAGTCGGCTATCAGGTTGTAGCCAGTGGCGCCGTTGCTGGTGAACTGCTGGACGCGGGTGGTGAATCCGGCCGCGTCCAGCTTGCCCTTCACATAGTCGATGGACGCCTTGTAGCCGGGGCGGCCGTGCGCCCGGTTGCCGCCGTTGGCGGTGGCGATCGACTGGAGCTGCGTGAGGTGCGCCTTGACGTTCGCGAGGGGGATGTCCGGGGCGGCGGCCGTGGGTGCGGCGGGCTCGGCGGGCGCGGCGGTGGCGGGGGCGGCCGGGACGATCAGGCCGGTGACCGCACCGGCGGCGGCGACAGCCGTGCCGGCGCGGCGCAGCCAGGATCTTCGGACCGGGCCGCTGTCCGCGCGGGACAGCGGGGATGACGTGGAGGGCATGGGGGGCTCCGATTCCGAACGGGTGAGTGGCGGAACGCACGAGACGTCCGGCGGGTGGGTCGGCCGCAGGACGCTGGAGCGGTTTGACGCGAGCATGATGTTCGGCCTGCGCCGGAGCTCCGTCAAGGGCGGAATCCGGACAGCGCCGTTCGGATAGCGGGACAAGGCTTCATGTGGCCATGGCGCCGGAAGCCGTGACCGCGCGAGAACCCTGCCGCGCCCCGGGTCGGCGGACGCGGTACTCGTTGGCTCCGGGACCGTCATCGCCGTTCACTCGCCCACGGGCGCCTCTACCTCACGCCGTACGGCGCCGCCGAGCGCCGCCGGTTGCCGCCGGTTGCCGCCGGTTGCCGCCGGTCGGGCGGTCCCGGTCTGCCGTCCGCCGGTTCCGGTGTGCAGGTCGGGCCGCAGGTCCGGAGGCAGGCGGTCCTTCACGGATCTCGGGTCCGTCACCACAGCGCCGGGAGAGGATGCGGCGGCCGAGCCCGGTGCCGCTGTGCTCGTCGTACGGATCGTCCGGATGCCGTACAGCGGCGAGATCCGGCCATGCCCGGCGGCCGTCGGCGGCGGTCTCAAGGCTCCATGGCTCGACACCCCGCCCCGGCCGACGCCCGGCGGATCCGTCCGGTCGCTCCGGACAAATCCTCCGGACGCCGGAACAGCCGCCCGGACGCGCCGGGTGGCAAGCTGTACCCGAGGCCGGGGGACGACGAGAACCGGCCGCCGAGACGAGGGAGCGTTCGCGTGGGCCGGGAACACAGCTACGAGGTCACCGTCAGCTGGACGGGGAACACCGGTACGGGCACCGATGGTTACCGGACGTACGACAGGGCGCACGACATCGCCACCCAGGACAAGCCGGTCATCAGGGGCAGCGCCGATCCGGCCTTCGCCGGCGACCCGGACCGGTGGAACCCGGAAGAGCTGCTGGTCGCGTCGCTCTCGCAGTGCCACATGCTGACGTATCTCGCGCTGTGCGCGCTCAGCGGCGTGGTGGTGACCGGGTACGAGGACACCGCCCGCGGGCGGATGCAGGAGGCGGCGGGCAGCGGCCGGTTCAGCGAGGTGGTCCTGGAGCCGGTGGTGACGCTGGCCGATGCAGGCATGGCGGAGAAGGCCGCCGCGCTGCACGAACAGGCACACAAGAAGTGCTTTGTGGCGAACTCCGTCAACTTCCCCGTACGGCACGAGGCGGAGATCCGGGTACAGGCTTCCGGCACCACCTGATGCGTGCCCCGGACACCAGGGGCGCCGTCCCCCCGGGGCCGCCGCCGAGTCGGCTGCGGGCGCCGCACGGAGCGCGGCCATGACCGAGCTGTTCCCCCGCCCCCGCCGGGAGATCGCCCCGGGCGCGGTCCATGTGCCCGGCTGGCTCCCGCTCGAGCGGCAGCGGGAGCTGGTCGCGGCCTGCCGCGGCTGGGCGCGCGGGCCGGTCCCGATCCGGCACACCCGGTTGCCCCGGGGCGGCGTGATGTCCGTACAGACGGTGTGCCTGGGCTGGCACTGGCTCCCGTACCGCTACACGCGCACCGCCGACGACGCGGGCGGCGGCCGGGTCGCGGAGCTCCCGGGCTGGCTGGCGGACCTCGGTCGGCGAGCTCTGTGCGACGCGTACGAGGACCCGGCGGCGGGGGAGGGCTACGACCCGGACACCGCGCTGGTCAACTTCTACGACGAGCGGGCCCGGATGGGGATGCACCAGGACAAGGACGAGAAGTCGAGCGCCCCCGTCGTCTCCCTCTCGCTGGGCGACACCTGCGTCTTCCGCTTCGGCAACATCGAGACCCGCACCCGGCCCTACACCGATGTCGAGCTGGCGTCGGGTGACCTCTTCGTCTTCGGCGGCCCGTCCCGCTTCGCCCACCACGGCGTCTCCAGGACCTACCCGGGCACGGCGGCCCCGTCCCTCGGCCTGACGGGCCGCCTGAACATCACCCTGCGTGTGACGGGCCTGACCGATGACGACTGACGGCGATGGGGAGTCAGGGCCGGGCCCGTCGGTCCGCTAGGCGGCGATGGCCATGACCCGCCGGATGGGCGCGGCCTTCTCCGCTTCCGCTCGGATCCCGCCATGGTGGGTCGGCCGGCAGCGGCGTACAGGACTGTGGCGATACCGGTCGGGTAATCCCGCCCCCGGCACTGTCCGGCAGGCCGGTCGGTCCTTGTCGCAGCACGGTCATCGGCGCCGCCCGGTCGTCACCGCTCCCGGTCGTGACAGTCCGTGCGTGCACTCGTGGGTGGGGCTCTGCGTCCTCAGTGGCGAGAGGGCTCCGCGCCGGTCGCCGGTTCCGGCGTCGGGACGGGCGGGAGAGGGGCCGTTCCGGCGGCGAGCGCAGCGGCCGCCGCGGCCTCGCGGAGGGCCAGCCGGGAGCGGTGCGCGTTGTGGAGGGCGTCCCAGGTCAGCAGGGCCAGGGCCAGCCAGACCAAGGAGAAGCCCGCCCAGCGCTCGGGGGGCATCGCCTCGTGGAAGACGGTCACGCCCAGGACGAACTGGGCGAGCGGGGTGAGGTACTGCAGCAGCCCGATCGTGGACAGCGGCAGCCGGACCGCGGCGCCGCCGAAGCAGACCAGGGGAAGCGCGGTGACGGCACCGCAGCTGATCAGAAGAAGGACGTGGCCCGTTCCCTCGGTGGTGAAGGTGCTGCCGCCCCGGGAGCCGAGGAAGAACAGGAAGCCCAGCGCGGGCAGGAACTGCACGACGGTCTCGGCGGCGAGCGACTCCATGCCGTCCAGGCCGACCCGCTTCTTGGCGAGGCCGTACGTGGCGAAGGAGAAGGCGAGGCAGAGGGCGATCCAGGGCAGTTCGCCGTAACCGACAGTGAGGACGGCCACCGCTCCCGCGCCGACGCCGACGGCAATCCATTGCGCGCGGCGCAGCCGCTCGCGCAGCAGCAGGACGCCGAAGGCGATGCTGACCAGCGGGTTGATGAAGTAGCCGAGGGCCGCCTCGACGACATGGCCGGAGTTGACGGCCCAGATGTAGAGGCCCCAGTTGGCCGAGATCGTGGCGGAGGCGACGACTATCAGGGCCAGCCGCTTGGGCTGCCGCAGCAGTGGCCGGATCCAGGACCAGCGGCGCAGCGCGAGCAGCAAGATGCCCATGACGGCCATCGTCCACACCATGCGATGCGCCAGGATCTCGTCGGCCCCGGCCGGTTCCAGCAGCGGCCAGAACAGCGGGAAGAGCCCCCAGATGCCGTATGCGGCGAAGCCGTACACGAGTCCGCTCCGGTGCTCGCTCTGCGGCTTCAAAGGGTCCTCCAGGGGCGCGTGTCGTCGCCCTGACGGTAACGCCGCTAAGGCCCGCCTGTCATGTCCGTATCTCTATACGGTCCTGACGGTGCGACGGTGCGACGGCGCGGAGGTGCTTCGGCGCAGGTGGAGTGCGGCGCCCTCGTTCGGTGGCGCGGAGCACCCGGTCGGCGGGGTGAGGGAACGCACACGTCGTACGGCATACGACGCGGCCCGGGCCTGAGCGGGTCAGGTCCGGGCCGCGTCGTGAAGGAGGTGCAGGTGGTACGGGCAGAGCAGGTGGTGCGGTGGTGAGGCCGTACGGTCGGCGGACGGTCAGCCCGCGACCGTCCAGGTGTCGTTGCCGGCGAGCAGCCCGCTGAGGTCGCCCTTGCCGTAACGCTCGACGGCCTCCTCCAGCTGGTCGGCCATGAGGGTGTCGTAGACCGGCCGGTCCACGCTCCGCAGGACGCCGATCGGGGTGCGGTGCAGGGTGTCCGCGTCCGCCAGCCGGGACAGCGCGAAGGCCATCGTCGGCGAGGCGGCGTGGGCGTCGTGGACGAGGACCGCGTCCGTGCCCTCGGCCGTCACGTCGATGACCTCGAGCTCGCCGGTGGCGGGGTCGCGGACGACGCCCTTCGAGCCGAGGCCGTCCGCGCCCGGGGTGCCGAAGCGGATCGGCTGCCCGTGCTCGAGGCGGATGACGGCTTCCTGCGCCTGATCCTTGTCCTTGAGCGCCTCGAAGGCGCCGTCGTTGAAGATGTTGCAGTTCTGGTAGATCTCGACCAGCGCCGTGCCGGGGTGGGCGGCGGCGGCGCGCAGCACGCTCGTGAGGTGCTTGCGGTCGGAGTCGACGGTCCGGGCGACGAAGGACGCCTCCGCGCCGATGGCCAGGGACACCGGGTTGAAGGGGGCGTCCAGGGAGCCCATCGGGGTCGACTTGGTGATCTTTCCGAGCTCGGAGGTGGGGCTGTACTGGCCCTTGGTCAGCCCGTAGATCCGGTTGTTGAACAGCAGGATCTTGAGGTTGACGTTGCGGCGCAGCGCGTGGATGAGGTGGTTGCCGCCGATGGAGAGTGCGTCGCCGTCGCCGGTCACGACCCACACCGAGAGGTCCCGCCGGGACGTGGCGAGGCCGGTGGCGATGGCGGGCGCGCGGCCGTGGATGGAGTGCATCCCGTACGTGTTCATGTAGTACGGGAACCGGGAGGAGCAGCCGATGCCGGAGACGAAGACGACGTTCTCCCTGGCCAGCCCCAGCTCGGGCATGAAGCCCTGGACGGCGGAGAGGACCGCGTAGTCACCGCAGCCGGGGCACCAGCGCACTTCCTGGTCGGACTTGAAGTCCTTCATGGACTGCTGGGCCTCGGACTTGGGCACCAGCGAGAGCGCTTCGACCGGGGATGCCCCCTCGGTCGTCGTCTCAGTCATCGATGGCCTCCTTGACCACGTCGGCGAGCTGCTCGGCCTTGAACGGCATGCCGTTGACCTGGGTGTAGGACTGTGCGTCGACCAGGTACTCGGCGCGGAGCAGAGCGGCGAGCTGACCGAGGTTCATCTCCGGTACGACCACCTTGTGGTAACGCTTCAGCACCTCGCCCAGATTTCGCGGGAACGGATTGATGTGGCGCAGGTGTGCCTGCGCCACCCGGTCGCCGGACGCGCGGAGGCGGCGGACCGCGGCGGCGATGGGGCCGTAGGTCGAGCCCCAGCCCAGCACCAGGACCTTCGCGTCGCCGGTCGCGTCGTCGACCGCCAGCTCCGGGACCTCGACGCCGTCGACCTTGGCCTGCCGGGTGCGGACCATGAAGTCGTGGTTGGCCGGGTCGTACGAGATGTTGCCCGTGCCGTCCTGCTTCTCGATGCCGCCGACGCGGTGTTCGAGGCCGGGGGTGCCGGGCACGGCCCACGGCCGGGCGAGGGTCTGCGGGTCGCGCTTGTACGGCCAGAAGACCTCGGTGCCGTCGGCCAGTTCGTGGTTCGGGCCGGTGGCGAACTGCACGCGCAGGTCGGGCAGGCTGTCCACGTCCGGCACCCGCCAGGGCTCGGAGCCGTTGGCGAGGTAGCCGTCGGAGAGCAGGAAGACCGGGGTGCGGTACGTCAGCGCGATCCGGGCGGCGTCCAGGGCTGCGTCGAAGCAGTCGGCGGCGGTGGCCGGGGCCACGATCGGCACCGGTGCCTCGCCGTTGCGGCCGTACATCGCCTGGAGCAGGTCGGCCTGCTCGGTCTTGGTCGGCAGGCCGGTGGAGGGGCCGCCGCGCTGGATGGCGACCACCAGCAGCGGCAGCTCCAGGGAGACCGCGAGCCCGATGGTCTCGGACTTGAGCGCCACGCCGGGCCCCGAGGTGGTGGTCACCGCGAGCGCCCCGCCGAAGGCGGCGCCGAGCGCGGCGCCGATGCCCGCGATCTCGTCCTCCGCCTGGAAGGTGCGGACGCCGAAGTTCTTGTGCTTGGACAGCTCGTGCAGGATGTCCGAGGCCGGGGTGATCGGGTACGAGCCGAGGAACAGCGGCAGGTCCGCCTGCTGGGACGCGGCGATCAGCCCGTAGGACAGCGCGAGGTTGCCGGAGATGTTGCGGTAGGTGCCGGGCGGGAACGCGGCGGTGGCCGGGGCCACCTCGTAGGAGACGGCGAAGTCCTCGGTGGTCTCGCCGAAGTTCCAGCCGGCCCGGAAGGCCGCCACATTGGCCTCGGCGATCTCCGGCTTCTTCGCGAACTTGGCCCGCAGGAAGCGCTCGGTCCCCTCGGTGGGCCGGTGGTACATCCAGGACAGCAGGCCGAGCGCGAACATGTTCTTGGACCGGCCGGCGTCCTTGCGGGACAGCTCGTAGTCCTTGAGCGCCTCGACCGTCAGCGTCGTCAGCGGCACCGGGTGGACGCGGTACGCGTCCAGCGAGCCGTCCTCCAGCGGGCTGGTGGCGTAGCCCACCTTGGCCATCGGGCGCTTGGTGAACTCGTCGGTGTTGATGATGATCTCCGCGCCGCGCGGCAGGTCGGCCAGGTTGGCCTTCAGAGCGGCGGGGTTCATCGCGACCAGTACGTTCGGCGCGTCACCGGGGGTGAGGATGTCGTGGTCGGCGAAGTGCAGCTGGAAGCTGGAGACGCCCGGCAGGGTGCCTGCGGGGGCCCGGATCTCGGCGGGGAAGTTCGGCAGCGTGGAGAGGTCGTTGCCGAACGAGGCCGTCTCCGAGGTGAAGCGGTCACCCGTCAGCTGCATGCCGTCGCCCGAGTCACCCGCGAAGCGGATGATCACCCGGTCCAGGCGCCTGATCTCCTTGCCGGGTTGCCGCTCGGTCCGGGCGACTGCCCGATCGGCCTGCTCGGCTGGGCTACTGACCTGGCTGGTCACTGAACTGGACCTCCCTCGAGGCGGCGACTCCGGGATGCGGGCGTGTCGACCCTGCTGTCCCAGTGGCCACTCTACGTCGGTAAGGGGAACCTTCCCCGGAGGGATCAGATGGTGGACGTACTTATGAGACGGGCGAATGGGTGGATTATGGTTCATTTCACCCCGTACCCCAGCCCCTCTCCAGCGGGGCTCCCCGGTCGCCCTTCCGACCTGCTACGGAAGGCCGACTCACCCCCGGACAGCGCAGCTGAGGGATTCGACCCCCGGTCAGGACCTGAGATGGGTGAGCACCGCGAGCACCCGGCGGTGATCCCCGTCACTCTGCGACAGCCCGAGCTTCGAAAAGATGTTGCTCACATGCTTCTCGACCGTCCCGTCGCTGACCACCAGCTGCCGGGCGACGGCCGAATTCGTCCGGCCCTCCGCCATCAGCCCCAGCACCTCGCGCTCCCGCGGCGTGAGCCCCGCGAGCACGTCCTGCTTGCGGCTGCGGCCCAGCAGCTGGGCGACGACCTCGGGGTCCAGCGCGGTGCCGCCCCTGGCGACCCGCACCACCGCGTCGACGAACTCGCGCACTTCGGCGACCCGGTCCTTCAGCAGATAGCCGACGCCCGTGCTGCTCCCGCCGAGCAGCTCGGTCGCGTACTGCTCCTCGACGTACTGCGACAGCACCAGGACGCCCATCCCCGGGTGGTCCCGGCGCAGCCGGACCGCCGCCCG
This sequence comes from Streptomyces sp., assembly GCA_003519485.1. Taxonomy (GTDB): domain Bacteria; phylum Actinomycetota; class Actinomycetes; order Streptomycetales; family Streptomycetaceae; genus Streptomyces. The sequence goes on from DOWQ01000774.1 coordinate 12,437, forward strand.
TACGCCCTCGTCCGTGTGCGTCGGCGGCATTCGTACGTCCGCGACCACCACATCCGGCAGCGCGCCGCCGGCCGCCAGCTCCCCCACGGTTTTGATCAGCGCCTCGGCGTCGCCCACCCCGGCGACGACGTCGTGTCCGCGGTCGGTGAGCAGCCGGGTCAGGCCCTCCCGAAGCAGCACCGAATCCTCGGCGATGACCACCCGCACTCTGTCCTCCACCACTGTCCACGCCCCCCAGTTCCCGTTTTCCCCACCCGGTGCGACCACCAGCATCCCAGCATCCGGACGCCGGCGCGCCCTTGTCACGGGTACGAATCGGGGCGGGGCGGGCGTCGGCGCGTCAACGGTCAGCCGCGCCAGGGCAGCTCGGCCGTGACCACGGTGCCGCCGCCCTCGGGGGAGTCGACGGCGAGGATGCCGTCGACGGCCTCGACCCGCTCCGCCAGCCCGGCCAGCCCAGCGCCCCGAGCGGCACCGCCGGAGGTCAGTGCCTCTGCCGCGCCGCCGAGCCCGTCGTCCGAGACCTGGAGCATCATCCGTCCCTCGGCCCGCCACACGTCCACCGACGCGTGCCGCGCCGCGCTGTGCTTGCTGACGTTCTGGAGCAGCTCGGAGACCGTGAAGTAGGCGATGCCCTCGATGGCCTGGGCCGGCCGTTCCGCCAGATCCACCGACACCCGTACGGGCACGGTGCAGCGGACCGACAGCGACGACAGCGCGGCGTCCAGCCCCCGGTCGGTCAGGACGGCCGGGTGGATGCCGCGCGCGAGGTCGCGCAGCTCCTGGAGGGCGACCTTCACCTCGCCGTGCGCCTCGTCGACCATGCGGGCCGCGGCCTCCGGGTCCTCCAGCAGCTTCTCCTTCGCCAGCCCGAGGTCCATGGCGAGCGCGACGAGCCGGACCTGCGCCCCGTCGTGCAGGTCCCGCTCGATGCGGCGGAGGTCGGCGGCGGCGGTGTCCACGACCGTCCCGCGGTCGGACTCCAGCTCGGTGATCCGGCGCTCCAGTTCGTCGGACGGCGACAGCAGCCCGCGCACCATGGCCCGGTCCACGGACGTCAGCCCCCGCGCGGTCCACGGCAGCACCGGCCAGGCGACGAAGAGGGAGACGAGGGCGACCGTGAAGGTGAGGATGCCCCACGGCAGGCGGATGACGGCGTAGAGCACGGCCCGCCAGCCGACGGGGTCCTTCAGGCTCGTCCACAGCCAGGGGAAGAACCCGCCGTGCGTCCGGTGCCGGATCGGGGTCGGCTCCTCGATCCGTACCGACAACAGCTTCCGGGCGCGGGCCCGCTCCAGCTTGCCGAACTGCCGTGAGCACAGCAGCCCGAGGGCGAGCACGGGCAGCCCGATCACGGTCACCGAGAGCGCCACGCCGGCGTACAGCCAGACCGAGACGTAGACGAAACCCCCGATGGCGAGCGGCAGATTCGCCAGGAGATGCGCGATCTCCTGCCAGGTCCGGGTCCCGAACCCGAGGGTGGGGCGCGGCAGCCGGTCGTCCGGCGGCCCGGCCTCCGGGAAGGGAGTGTTCTCGGTCATACGGGTCAGGGTGCCGGAGGCCGGATGCCCGCGCCATGGGGCGGGCCGGGGGCGCGTGATGGGGACAACCCCACCATGCTGTGGACGGCCTGCTGGCGCCGGAGCGGTCAGGGCCTAGACTCGCCTGCTACAGATCGTCGACGCACAGCAGCCAGGGAGCGAGGGGGACGGACGTGCTGGAGCCGGCCGTACGCACGGCACCTGTCCAACTGGCGGCGGACTATTTCGAGACCTACTCGGTCATCGGTGTGCTCGCCGCGATCGGGGTCCTCTTCGTCGCCGTGGCCTTCACGGCCGGGCGGCTGCTCCGGCCGTCCGTGCCGACGGCGGAGAAGCTCCTGACCTACGAGTGCGGCGTCGACCCCGTCGGTGAGGGCTGGGCACACACCCAGGTCCGCTACTACGTCTACGCGTTCCTGTATGTCATCTTCGCGGTGGACTCGATCTTCCTGTTCCCGTGGGCGACGGTCTACGCCGCGCCCGGGTACGGCGGCGTCACCCTCGTGGAGATGTTCATCTTCCTCGGCTTCCTCGCCGTCGGACTGCTGTACGCCTGGAAGAAGGGCGTCCTCGAATGGACGTGACCCCCGCGAACACCGCCGCGAGCGCCGCCGCGAGCACCGC
>DOWQ01000434.1 GCA_003519485.1 Streptomyces sp.
GGCAGGGACGTCAACACCGCGGCGGCGCCGGCGCCGGCCAGGAAGGTACGGCGGGAGAACGGGGGCAGCGAGAGCCGCGGGGCGGCCTCGGCGGAGTCCGGTGATCCAGTACGAATCGGCTTTTCCACAGCACGTCCTTTCGACGGGGCGCGGCGAGCACCGACGCGGCCCGGCGGGGGCGGCTGGATGGCCCTCGCCGAGGTGCTGCGGTCGGTGTCCCGGCCCGGCGGAACAGATGGGGTGGAGATACGCGCCGTACGGGCGCCGTGCGCTCCGGTCTACGGCCGGCGGGCCGGCGCCGGGCCCGGGTTCACGGGCCGCCCGGCGCGGGGTGGCTCAGCGTGGCCGGGGCGCGCATGACATGAACTCGGCTCGGCTCGGCTGGGCTCGGCGGATTCGGACCGTGCGCTGCGCATTCCTGTAGCCGCATGGATTCCCTCGATGCAGTAGAAGGGCGAGCCGGCCGGACACCGAGATGCTGGGCAGGCGCATGTCAAGCATCCAGGACACCTCGCCGCCGGTACCGACCGGCGCCCGAGGCTTCTTGCGGTGGGGGGTTGCTGCCTGCTGCTTCGTGCGCCATCCCCGGGGCGTAGGACGGCGGTTGGGAAACGAGTTGGCTGACGGGGCACCTGATGTCTACTGCCTCGCCTCACGGTCGTCAACACCGCGACGGACCGCAGGGACCGCACCGCACGGCAGGGCACGGCACGGCACGGCACCGCACGGGACTCCACCGCAGGGGCACAGGTCCACGCCCCACGCCGTACGGGCCCCCGTACGGCGGCGGAAGCCACCGCCGCGGGGAGCCGGAGCCGGTGCCGGCTCGGTGCCCGCCCCCCGTCAGGCTCGCGCCTGCTGCTTCCGCGCGACATAGACGGTGTTCGTCGCCGTCCCGCCCTGCAACGGGTTGTCAAAACTGACGACCTCCGCCGTCGGTTCCACGAAGACCTCGGCGAGCCGGGAGGTGAACTCCTCGTCCGGCGGGTCGTTCGACCAGAGGGCGAACACACCGCCCGGGTGCAGCCGGTCGGCGAAGGCGCGCAGTCCGGCGGGCTCGTAGAACGCCGCGTGGCTCGGGTGCAGCACATGACGCGGCGAGTGGTCGATGTCCAGCAGGACGGCGTGAAAGCGGCGCCCGTGGGCCTCCGGGTCGAAGCCGCCGGGGTCGCCGGCCATCGCGAAGAAGTCGCCCTGCACGAGCCGGCAACGGGAATCCGCCGTCAACCCGGCGCCGAGCGGCACCAGCCCCCGCTGATGCCACTCGATCACTTCGCCGAGCGCGTCGACCACAAGCATCGAACGCACCCGCGAGTCCTCCAGGGCCGCCCGGGCGGTGTACCCGAGGCCCAGTCCGCCCACGACGACGTCGAGCCCGTCCTCCGGCGCCTCCGCCAGGCCGAGCCGCGCGAGGGCGATCTCACCCGCCGTGAAGAGGCTGGACATCAGGTACTCGTCACCGAGCTTCACCTCGTACACATCGGTGCCCGACGACGGATCCCGCCGGCGCCGCAGGCTGATGTCCCCCACCGCCGTCGGACGCCAGTCGATCTCCTGGAAACGTGCGCTCATGCGATCCCTGTCTGTCGGTTTCACCGGTACGGGCGAGTTCGTGCGTGTGTCTGCCGCTGCCGCCGCCGGAGCTCCNNGCACCGAGCTTGCGGCGCAGCGTCGCGGCGAAGTCCTCGGCGGCCACCAGCTGGGCGCGCAGTGTTTCACAGCGAGCGTCGGCCACCTTGCGGTAGGCGTCCAGCCGCTCCCGCAGCCGGTCGCGCTCCTCGCCCGCGGCGGGCTCGTCCACCGAGGAGATCCGGTCGGTGATCTCCAGCAGGTCGCGCGTCTCCTCCAAGGAGAAGTCCAGCGGCTTCATCCGGCGGACGACCATCAGCCGCTCCACGTCGGCCTCGGTGTAGAGGCGGAACCCGCCCTTGCTGCGTGCGGAGGGAACAACGAGGCCGACCTCGTCGTAATGCCGGATGGTGCGCAGCGACAAACCTGTCCGTTCGGCCACCTCACCGATCTGCATCTGCCGGTCAGTCATCGCCGCGTGCTCTCCTTCTGGGTCCGCCGTTGTCGACTGCGTGTGGCCCGCCGCGCCCATGAGGAACGGGGCGAGGCCTCGGCACCCGGTCCTGCTGTGATCCGCCCCTCACCGGGCATTTCCATCCCTCACGTCAGGGTAGAGTTGTCCACGGAAGCGCCCGCCGTCCAGGTGATGAGCGGGTCGACCGCGCCGTACGGGCCCGACCGGTCCGCACCAGGCACCACAGTCTTCCGGGCAATGATGCCCGACCGGCGGCCGTCGAACGCCGCCGGATCTCCGGGCAAGGCCCCCGCCGAGGCGGCCGGGGCCACCGGAGGGACCCCGCTCCCCTCAGGGAGCCGGCCACGAAGCGCGTGCGTCCAGCGGGACGCGTGCGCCCGAACAGAAACGGTTGCATGTCCTCTCCGCTGTCCGCCGCCTCCGGGCTGCGCCTGTCCCGGCCCGACTGGCTCGCCTCGCCCAAGGTCTTCCGCACCGAGGTACTCGCCGGCCTGGTCGTGGCCCTCGCGCTGATCCCCGAGGCGATCTCCTTCTCCATCATCGCCGGAGTCGATCCCAGCATCGGCCTCTTCGCCTCCTTCACCATGGCCGTCGTGATCTCGGTCGTCGGTGGCCGGAAGGCGATGATCTCCGCCGCCACCGGCGCGATAGCCCTGGTCATCGCGCCGCTCAACCACGAGTACGGGCTGGGGTACCTGGTCGCGGCCGTCATTCTCGGCGGGCTGATGCAGGTGGTGCTGGGCGCGCTGGGGGTGGCCGGGCTGATGCGGTTCGTCCCCCGCAGCGTGATGGTCGGCTTCGTCAACGCCCTCGCCGTGCTGATCTTCATGGCGCAGCTGCCCGAGATGCGGGACGTGCCCTGGGCCGTCTACCCGCTGATCATCGGCGGCCTGGCGCTCATGGTGCTCGCCCCGAAGATCACCAAGGTGGTCCCGGCGCCGCTGGTGTCCATCGTCACGCTGACCGTCATCACGGTCGCGGCGGGCATCGCCGTCCCCACCGTCGGCGACAAGGGCGAGTTGCCCTCCTCCCTGCCGGTGCCCGGAATCCCCGACGTGCCGTTCACGCTCGACACGCTGGCCGTCATCGCCCCCTACGCCTTCGCCCTCGCGCTGGTCGGGCTGATGGAGTCCCTCATGACCGCCAAGTTGGTCGACGACATCACCGACACCCGGTCCGACAAGACCCGCGAATCCATCGGCCAGGGCATCGCCAACATCGTCACCGGCTTCTTCGGTGGCATGGGCGGCTGCGCCATGAT
>DOWQ01000717.1 GCA_003519485.1 Streptomyces sp.
GCCGGCGGGGCCGGGGACCGCGGCCGGTGAACAGCGGCACCGCCGCCGCCGTACTGGAGTCCATGGCAGCGCGCGGAGAGACCCTGGCCGTGGCCGAATCGCTGACGGGCGGGCTGGTGGCCGCCGAGCTGACAGCCGTGCCGGGGGCGTCGCGGGTCCTCCGGGGCGCGGTGACGGCCTACGCCACGGACGTCAAGCGCGAGGTGCTCGGCGTGAACGGCCCGCTGCTCGCCGGACGCGGCGCGGTCGACGCGGAGGTCGCCCGGCAGATGGCGGAGGGCGTACGGCGGCTGCTGGGGGCCGACTGGGGCGTCTCGACCACCGGTGTCGCCGGGCCGGAACCGCAGGACGGGCAGCCGGTCGGCACCGTCCATGTGGCGGTCGCGGGGCCCCGGGGCGCCGCCCGCTCGCTGCTGCTGCGGCTGGCGGGGGACCGGGCCGGGATCCGGCAGCAGAGCGTTCGTGCGGTACTCGAGCTGCTGCGAGAAGAATTGATCGGAAATATGCCGGGACGGAATGAGGAACAGAGTGGGGGGAATTGATGTTTGCAGCCCTGAGTGAACACGTCATCGCTCCCCGCACGGCCGCCGTCCGAGGCGGTACGGTGGGGCGAGAAGGATCCGGATCCGAGGTCCGAGGAGGGAGCCACCGATGATTCTGCTCCGTCGCCTGCTGGGTGACGTGCTGCGTCGGCAGCGCCAGCGTCAGGGCCGAACCCTGCGTGAAGTCTCCTCGTCGGCGCGGGTTTCCCTCGGCTATCTCTCAGAGGTCGAGCGGGGGCAGAAGGAGGCTTCCTCCGAGCTGCTCACCGCCATCTGCGATGCGTTGGACGTGCGAATGTCGCAGGTCATGCGCGAGGTGAGCGACGAACTGTCGCTGGCCGAGCTGGCGCGGTCGGCGGCGGACGAAACCGTGCCGGCACCCATGCGGCCGATGCTCAATTCGGTCTCGGTGGCGTCCGTGACGGGCGTCCCGGAGGAGCGCGTGACGATCAAGGCACCCGCGGAAGCCGTGGACGTCGTCGCTGCTTGACGGCCCCGGCGGCCACAGTTCGTGCACCCTTGAGTAAGCCCCTGGACGGTTCGCCGTCCAGGGGCTTACGGCTTTCCGGGGCCCGGTGGTCCGCCCGGCCGGGGTGGCTGCGCGGCGCCTTTTGGGTGTGACCCGCGTCACCGTATCGCGGTCCGATTCCGGTACATGGCCGTGCTCGGGCGGGTATGCGAAAGTGGAGAAGGGTTGATCGGACAAATCAGGAGGAAACGGATGTCTGTCGTCAAGAGCCCGATTTCCGACGAGGGTGACCGCCGCGCTGTCGCTGAGGCCCTCCAGGGCGCGCTGGTGGACCTGGTCGACCTCTCCCTGGTGGCCAAGCAGGTCCACTGGAACGTGGTGGGCCCGAGGTTTCGCTCCGTGCACTTCCAGCTCGACGAGGTCGTGGAGACCGCGCGCGAGTACGCAGACACGGTGGCCGAGCGGGCCGCGGCCCTGGGCATCTCGCCGGACGGACGGGCCGAGACGGTGGCCAAGACCAGCGGCGTCGACACCGTCAAGGAGACGTGGATCCGGGACTCGGACGCCGTGCGGACGCTGGAGAGCGCCCTGGGCAAGGTGATCACCCGGATGCGCGACCGGATCGAGAGCACGGACAAGCCGGACCAGGTCACCCAGGACATCATCATCGGGCTGACCGCCGATCTCGAGAAGCACCGCTGGATGTTCGCCGCGGAGGACGCGGAGGGCCTGGGGGCCTGACGCGTTACCGGGCGCGCGTCCCTCGCGCCCGGGGTGCCCGGTGCGCCCGGCCGTGGAGCGGGTCCGCCGCTCCACGGCCGGGCTCGAGGAGGCGGCCATGGTGTCGCAGGACGTCTGGACCCGGGGGATACGCGGCCCCGTCCGCTGGACGCTGGCGCTGAGCCTCGCCGGGCTGTGGTGGTGGGCGGCGCTGAGACTCGCGATACAGCCCGCCCGGGCCGGGGCCGTCGAGGCGGCCGTCGCGGCCGGCGGCTGGGGACTCAGCCTTCTCCCGGTCCACTGCGCGCCCAAGGGCGCCGGACGGACAGGGACGAGGACGAGGACGCGACGGTGGCTCGGACGGCGGGGCGGCACGGGGGACGGGCCGTGGTGAGGCCGGAGCTCGGAGGATGAGGCCGGGCTCGGTCGGCTGGGACCGACGGGGCCGGTCATGAGGTCGTCCATCCGGATCCGGCCCTTCCGACGGCCGGGTGAACGCTTTCACTCGGTGATCCGGCTCGTCGGCACGTTGAACCACTTCATGAGTTCGACCACTCCACTGCTTTCACGGGTTCACCCGTTCGGCCGTACGGGCGGCTGCGGGTACGGACCGGGCTGACAGCGCGGACACCAGTAGGTGTTGCGCTCCCGCCCCGTTTCCCCCTGGCCGCCGGCGAGCACGGTGGTGCCGCAGCGCAGACAGGGCCGGCCGGCCCGGCCGTACACCCACAGCGGGCGGTCCCCGCGCGGGTCGGCGGTGGTGACCCGGGAGACGCGGGCCTTGTTCACGTCGAGGAGTTTCCTGGCGAGCGCGATCAGACGTTCCCCGGACGGCGTCTCGCCCGCCGGGAGCCAGGGGGAGACCCGGAGGAGAAAGCACAGCTCGGACTTGTAGACGTTGCCGATCCCGGCGAGATTGCGCTGGTCGAGGAGTGCCTCGCCGAGCGGCCGTGCCGGATCGGTGAGCAGCCGGCGCAGAGCCTCGGCCGGGTCCCAGTCCGGGCCGAGGAGGTCGGGGCCGAGGTGGCCGACGACCGTACTCTCGTCGGCCGTGCGGAGCAGGGCCAGCACCGGCAGCCGGTAGCCCACGGCGGTACGGACGGCGGTGGCCAGGATCGCCCGGATCTGATGCTCCGGGCCACCGCGCGGCCGCTCGCCCGCCGGGTAGATCCGCCAGGCTCCGTCCATCCGCAGATGGGAGTGGAGGGTCAGGCCGCCCTCGAACCGGGTCAGCAGATGTTTGCCGCGGGACACCACCTCCAGGACGTGCCGGCCGGAGAGGTCGACGGTGGCGAGCTTCGGCACACGGAAGTCGGAGCGGACGAGGACCTCGCCGGACAGCGCCTCGTGCAGCCGCCGGGCCGTACGCCAGATGGTGTCTCCTTCAGGCATGGGCCCATGATGCCCCGGTCGTGCCCGGGTCGTGCCTCGGCCGTGCCCGAGCCGGAGCGGGGCCGGGGCCGGAGCGGGCGGAGGCCGGAGCGGGCGGGGGCCGGACGGTCAGGGCCGATCCCCGGGTGCGGACGCGTGCACAGCGCCGGT
>DOWQ01000418.1 GCA_003519485.1 Streptomyces sp.
GCGAGAACCCCGAGAATCCGCCCCTGTGCAGGTGGCTGTGAGCAACGTCCCAGCGTGCGAACCTCCACGGCACGCGCGCCCGCCGCTACAGTCCGTGGCGGACGACAGGTGACTACCGTCGAGTAGTGAAGCCGCTCCCACCCGCTCCTCAGGAGGCATGGCACATGGCGCTCGAGTCCGGCAGCAAGCGAATGACCGAATCCGGACTTCCCATCGAGCCGGTGTACGGCCCGGACGCGCTCGGCGGCGACTGGGACCCGGCCGAGAGGCTCGGCGAGCCCGGCGCCTACCCGTACACCCGCGGTGTCTATCCCACGATGTACACCGGCCGCCCGTGGACCATGCGCCAGTACGCCGGCTTCGGCACCGCCGTCGAGTCCAACGCCCGCTACAAGCAGCTCATCGAGAACGGCACGATGGGCCTGTCGGTCGCCTTCGACCTGCCCACCCAGATGGGCCACGACTCGGACGCCGCCATCGCGAGCGGCGAGGTCGGCAAGGTCGGGGTCGCCATCGACTCGATCGAGGACATGCGGATCCTGTTCGGCGGCATCCCGCTGGACAAGGTCTCGACCTCGATGACGATCAACGCCCCCGGTGCGCTGCTGCTGCTGCTCTACCAGCTCGTCGGCGAGGAGCAGGGCGTCGCCGCGGACCGGCTCACCGGCACCATCCAGAACGATGTGCTCAAGGAGTACATCGCCCGCGGCACGTACATCTTCCCGCCCAAGCCCTCGCTGCGGCTGATCGCGGACACCTTCAAGTACTGCATGGCCGAGATCCCGAAGTGGAACACCATCTCGATCTCCGGCTACCACATGGCGGAGGCCGGCGCCTCACCCGCGCAGGAGATCGCCTTCACCCTGGCGGACGGCATCGAGTACGTCCGTACGGCCGTGGCCGCCGGCATGGACGTGGACGACTTCGCGCCCCGGCTGTCCTTCTTCTTCGTCTCCCGCACCACCATCCTCGAGGAGGTCGCCAAGTTCCGCGCCGCGCGCCGGATCTGGGCGAAGGTGATGAAGGAGGAGTTCGGGGCGAAGAACCCCAAGTCGCTGATGCTCCGCTTCCACACCCAGACCGCGGGGGTGCAGCTCACCGCGCAGCAGCCGGAGGTCAACCTCGCCCGGGTCACCGTCCAGGGGCTGGCCGCGATCCTCGGCGGCACCCAGTCGCTGCACACCAACTCCTTCGACGAGGCCATCGCGCTGCCGACCGACAAGTCGGCCCGGCTGGCCCTCCGTACGCAGCAGGTCCTCGCCTACGAGACGGATGTGACGTACACCGTCGACCCGTTCGCCGGCTCCTACGTCGTCGAGTCGATGACGGACGAGGTCGAGGCGGTGGCGCTGGAGCTGATGCGGAAGGTCGAGGACATGGGCGGCGCGGTCAGCGCCATCGAGAACGGCTTCCAGAAGGGCGAGATCGAGCGCAGCGCGTACCGCATCTCCCAGGAGCAGGACTCGGGCGAGCGTGTCGTCGTCGGCGTCAACCGCTTCCAGCTGGCGGAGGAGGAGCCGTACGAGCCGCTGCGGGTGGACCCCGCGATCGAGGCGCAGCAGGCGGACCGGCTCACCAAGCTGCGGGCGGAGCGCGACCAGCCCGCGGTGGACGCGGCGCTCGCGGCCCTGAAAACCGCGGCCGAGGGCACCGACAACGTGCTGTACCCGATGAAGGACGCCCTCGCGGCGAAGGCGACGATCGGCGAGGTCTGCAACACGCTGCGGGAGGTGTGGGGCGCGTACGTCCCCACTGACGCCTTCTGAGCCGCTGACACGTCCGGCACCCGCGCGGGCCGCCCCACCGGGGAACGGTGGGACGGCCCGCGCGGTGTCCGGCGGCTCTCAGGGGGAGCGGATCAGCCGGTGGTGACCGCGGCGTCGTCGATCAGGAAGCTGGTCGCCAGCGAGCTGTCCTCGGTGCCGGTGAACTTGATCGTTACGGTTCTGCCCTTGAAGGCCGACAGGTCCAGCGTGCGCAGCGTGTAATCGCTGGGCGTGGTGTTGGAGTACGTCGCCAGGGTGGTCGTACCGCTGCTCGACACGACCTGCGCCTTGAGGGTGTCGTACGCCCTGGAGCTGCCCTCCTTGGTGGAGACGGCCAGGTGGAAAACCAGTTTCGGCGCGACGGCGTCCGCCGGGACGGTGACCGACTGGGACAGGGTGTCGGTGTGCGTCTCGCCGTATCCGGCCAGCCAGGCGTAGTACGAGCCGGAGCGGGCGGTGCCGTTGGCGCTGTTGGTGATCACGCCGCTGGTGGCCGACCAGCCGGTGGCGCCGGCCTCGAAGTCGCCGTTCTGCAGCAGGTTGCCGGTCGGGTCGCCCGGGTCGCCCGGGTCACCGGGGTCGCCCGGGTCGCCGGCGCCGCAGGTGGTGGCGGTGGGGGCTACGTCGACGGCGTTCCAGGCCTTCTCCACGGTGCGGCACTGCGTGCTGTCGGCGCCGTACAGGTCGGTCGCGGCCTTGACGGTCGCCGTGCGGGCGCCGGGGTAGGTCGTGCCGGAGGTCATGTACGTGCTGAGCGCCCGGTACCAGATCTTGCCGGCGTCGGCGTTGCCGATGCCGGTGACCGAGCTGCTGTCACAGGTCGGGCTGTTGCCCCAGACGGAGGCGCCGGAGCCGACGGCGAGCAGGTAGAAGAAGTGGTTGCCGACGCCGGAGGAGTAGTGCGGGTCGAGGTCCTTGGTCCCGCTGGTCCAGCAGTCCTGGGAGCCCCGGTCGTCCTTGCTGGGCTCGTCCATGTAGCGCAGCGGGGTGCCGTTCCCGTTGATGTCGATCTTCTCGCCGATGAGGTAGTCGGGAGTGTCGGCGGGGGTGTCGGAGTTGAACTCGACGAGGGTGCCGAAGATGTCGCTGGTGGCCTCGTTGAGGCCGCCGGCGTCGCCGTAGTAGTTGAGGTTCGCGGTCGCCGAGGTGACGCCGTGCGCCATCTCGTGGCCGGCGACGTCGAGCTGGGTGAAGGGCTTCGAGCCCGGCGCGCCGTCGCCGTAGAGCATGGCGAAGGAGTTGTCGTCCCAGCCGGCGTTCGCGTAGTTGCTGCCCCAGTGGACGAAGGAGCGGGCGCCCTGGCCGTCGCCGCGGATGCCGTTGCGGTTGTGGACGTCCTTGAAGTAGTCCCAGGTCTCCTGGATGCCGTAGTGGGCGTCCACGGCGACGGTGGCGCGGTTGCCGAGGCTGCCGTCGCCCCAGCGGTTGTCGCTGTCGGTGAAGGCCGAGCCGAAGGAGGAGGGGATGGTGCCGGCCAGTCCTGGCGGCCCACCCCTTGGCAGCCGTCCCCGCAGCTCCGACCCCGGCAGTCCCACCCCCCCGCACCCCCACCGTGAGTGCCCGAGCAGGCGGCACCGCATGCTCGCGGCGCCTGACGCCGCGGAGACTCACCATGGTCACCAGCGAGCATTCTTCGGGAGCGATTACCCGAAGACCCGGCGCGGAGCAGGCCGCGCCTTCCGCCGGCGCCGTCCCCGGTGCCGGCACCGCGCCGTCCGCCCTCCTCCGGGAGGCGCTGCGCGACGGCCCCTTCGCCACGGCGCTCGACCGTGCGATCCGGGCCAGCGGCCTGAGCATGGAACGCATCCAGGGCCGGCTCGCCGCCCGTGGTGTGACGGTGAGTGTGACGACCCTCAGCTACTGGCGGCACGGCCGCAGCCGCCCCGAGCGCCCGCAGTCCCGGCAGGCGATCCGGCTGCTGGAGGAACTGCTGACGCTGCCCGACGACTCGCTCGTCTCGCTGCTCGGCCCGCGCCGCCCGCGCGGCCGGTGGATGCAGCGGCAGCCCGCCAACCTGGAGCCCGAGCGGCTGTGGGCCGGCTACCAGAGCCTGTCCGGACTGCTCGACGAAGTGGGGAACCCGGACGACGGCCTGACCCGGCTGGCGGTTCACGACCGCTACGAGCTGGACGCCAACGGCGCCGAGGCCCGGCTCACGGCCAGCGTCGTGGTGCGGGCCGAGCGCGAGCACGTGGACCGCTACGTGCTCATCATGCGCGGCGACGAGCCGGGCCGGCAGCCGCCCGAGCTGACCGACGTGCGCAACGCCCGGCCCGGCCGGATCCGTACGGACCACTCGGTGCCGCTGATCGTCGCCGAACTCTTTCTCGACCGGGTCCTGGCCAAGGGCGAAACCGAGATCATCGAATACTCCTTCAGCCATCCGGTGACCGGCAGGGCGACCGACGAGTGCGGCCGCGGTTTCCGCGCCCCCGCGAGCCTCTACACGCTGGAGGTCTCCTTCCACCCGTCGGCGGCGCCCGTCCGGTGCCACCGGTGCGCCGGTTCGGCGGCGAGCGGCTCACTGCCGGCCCTGGAACCGGTGTGGATCAGTGCCTCGGGGCGCGCGCACATGGTCGTCCAGGACCCGGCCCCCGGCTTCCATTCGCTGCGCTGGGAATGGGAATGACGGTGGCGGCGGGAGCGGCGGCCGGCAGGGGACCGGCCCGAGGGGCGCCGGCCCGCCCGGGGACCGCCCGGCCGGTCGTCGCCCGCTGCCGGTGCCCCGCTTTTCCGCCATGTGGACCCACCTGACGAAAAGCCGCAGGCGTGTGCGAAACTCCGTTTCATGCTGGGAGTGACCGATCTGCCGACCTATCTGGTCGGACTCGCGTTGATCATCCTGTTGCCGGGACCCAATTCGCTCTACGTGATATCGGTCGCCGCGCGCCGCGGGGTGCGCCGCGGCTATGCGGCTGCGTGCGGGGTCTTCTGCGGCGACGCCGTGCTGATGGTGCTGTCGGCAGCCGGTGTCGCCTCGCTTCTCCAGGCCAACGAGATGCTGTACGGCATCGTAAAATACGCGGGCGCCGGCTATCTGACCTGGCTCGCGGTCGGGATGCTGCGGGCGGCCGCGGGCATGTGGCGGTCCCGGCACGTACAGGCCGCTGCTGCCCGGGACGAGGCGGCGGCCGAGGCAGCCGGGCGTGCGACCGGGGAAGCGGCGGGGAGCGCGGCCGGCGGGGCTTCGGAGTCGGAGCGCCCGTACCGCCGGGCGCTGGTGATAAGCCTGCTCAACCCCAAGGCGATCCTCTTCTTCATCTCCTTCTTCGTGCAGTTCGTCGACCCCGGCTACGCCCACCCGGTGCTGTCGTTCCTGCTGCTCGGCACGCTGGCCACGCTGTTCAGCTTCCTCTATCTGACCGCCCTGATCTTCGGCGGAAGCAAGCTCGCCCGGCTGTTCCACAGCCGTAAGCGGCTCTCGGCGGGCGTGACGTCGGCAGCGGGGGCACTGTTCCTCGGCTTCGCGGCCAAGCTGTCGCTCAGCAGCGCGGGCTGACGCGGGGCGGAGCCCCGTTCGACCGGCGCAGGGCCGTTGCGCCGAAGGCCGCGTAGCGCGCCGTCGACTTTCTCCCTGGCTCCCGGGGCCCCGGGCCCCTGGCCACCGGCCCCCGCGTCGTGCGCTTCCCCCCGGCTACGGCGTCAGAACGTCCAGCTCGGCCATGGCGCCGATCGTGATCTCCCGGGTGAGCCGCTCCGCCTCTTCCTCGTCGCGGGCCCGAACGGCCTCCGCCACCCTGACGTGCAGCGTGACCGCGGACGGGTCGGGGTCGGTGAACATCACATGGTGCTCGGTGCGGCCGGTCAGCACCTCGGCCACCACATCACCGAGCTTGGCGAACATCTCGTTGCCCGACGACCGCAGGATCACGCGGTGGAACGCCACGTCGTGCACCAGATAGCACTCGAGTTGCTGGCCGCGTGATGTCGCCACCATGCCCAGCGCGTGCCGCGTCAGCTCCGCGCACTCCTCGGGTGACGCCAGCCGGGCGGCCAGGCGTGCGGCGATCGGCTCGACCGCCGAGCGCAGCACGGTCAGCGAGCGCAGCTGGCGCGGCTGGTCCGAGCCCGCCAGTCGCCAGCGGATCACCTGCGGGTCGAAGACGTTCCACTCCTCGGTGGGCCGTACGGTCACGCCGACGCGCCGCCGGGACTCCACCAGGTGCATGGACTCCAGGACGCGCACCGCCTCCCGGACGACCGTGCGCGAGACCTCGAAGCGCTGCTCGAGCTCGTCGGTGCGCAGCACCGTGCCGGGCGGATATTCGCCCGAAGTGATCGCCGGCCCCAGGCACGCGAGCAGCTTCGCGTGCAGCCCCCGTCCCTGGCTCGCCATGCTTCTCCTGTGTCCGATTCGAGCTCCGCCCCGTGGGATATCAGCCTACGGGTTGGACTGCCTTCCTAATTATGTATGACTTTTGAGTCACAGCCTCTTGAATACGTCGTACCAATCAGATTGAGTGTGTCCGGCATCGAGGTCGAAGAGGACTAGCGAGGTTCAAGAGATGTCCACGCCCCACGTCGCAGTGGTCATGGGAGTGGCCGGGACGGGCAAGTCCACGGTCGGTGAGCTCCTGGCGGACGAGCTCGGCGTTCCCTACGCCGAGGCCGACGCCTTCCATCCACCGGCCAACATCGCCAAGATGAGCGCCGGCACACCACTGGGCGACCGGGACCGGGAACCCTGGCTCGACGCCATCGGCGCCTGGGCCGCGGAACACGCCGGGCTCGGCGGGGTCGTCAGCTGCTCCGCCCTCAAGCGCGCCTACCGCGACCGGCTCCGTGCCGCCGCGCCGGGCGTCTTCTTCGTCCATCTCACCGGTGACCGGTCACTGATCGCCGCACGGCTCGAACAGCGCCGTGACCACTTCATGCCGGGCGCCCTGCTCGACTCCCAGTTCGCCACCCTCGAACCGCTTCAGCCGGACGAGGGTGGTGTCGCTGTCCCCGTCACGGACGACCCGAGGACCATCGCCGCACAGGCGGCGGCTGCGCTCCGGGGCCTGTCGGCTGCGCCCTCCACTTCTGTCGCATGAGGCATCGACGCGGCTTGGGTGGAGTGTTTCCCAGTAGATCATCCGGAACTATCCGGACAATGAAGTTTGGAGTATTCGGTATGGAGGGTCCTCGTGGAAGCAATTGATCCGGTCTACGGCACCACAACGCTGCTGTTGATCGCAGCGGGCGCCGTAGCCCTGCTGCTGTTCCTGATCATGAAGGTGAAGCTGCACGCCTTCGTGTCGCTGGTCCTGGTGAGCGTGGTGACGGCGATCGCCGTCGGCTTCCCGCTCGCCGACATTCCCGACGCCCTGATGTTCGGCTTCGCGGATACGATCGGCTCGGTCGCCCTGCTGGTCGCCTTCGGCGTCATGCTGGGCCGGCTGCTCGAGGTCACCGGCGGCGCACAGGTGCTGGCCGACACCTTGATCGGCCGGTTCGGGGAGAAGCGGGCGCCGCTCGCGCTCGGCGTCGCGGCCCTGCTGTTCGGCTTCCCGATCTTCTTCGACGCCGGTCTGGTCGTCTTCCTGCCGATCATCATAACCGTGGCCCGCCGCTTCGGCGGCTCGGTCCTGCTGTACGCCCTGCCGGCGGCCGGCGCGTTCGCCGCCATGCACGCCATCACCCCCCCGCACCCGGGCCCGGTCGCCGCGGCCGAGGTGCTCGGCGGCAACATCGGCGTCACCATGCTCGTCGGCATCCCCATCGCCGTGGTCGCTTGGTACGTCGGTGTCATGCTGGTCTCCCGCTACCTGGGGGCCCGCTTCCACGTGCCGGTGAGCAACATGGTCTTCGGTGAGATCAACGGTGGCGCCAAGAAGGACGGCGACGGGGACGAGAAGGGCGAGGGCGCGTCCGCGATCGACCGGCGCCCGCCGTCCTTCCTCACGGTGCTGCTGCTGCTGCTCGTGCCGCTGGTCCTGATCTCCTTCGACACGGTCCTCGACACGCTCGTCGCGGCCGACGTGCTCAAGGAGGGCCAGGGCTGGGCCGAGTTCCTCAGCCTGCTCGGCAACACGCCGGTGGCGCTGATGATCTCCGTGGTCACCGCGATCCTGGTGCTCGGCCGGCCCCGGGCGTCGATGTCCAGCGTCAGCGACATCATCGACGGCGCGCTCGGGCCGATCTGCTCCATCATCCTGATCACCGGCGCCGGCGGCATGTTCGGTGGCGTGCTGGAGCTGAGCGGTATCGGCGCCGCACTGAGCGGTTCGCTGTCCGATCTGGGCATCTCGCTGATCCTGCAGGCCTTCATCATCGCCACCCTGCTGCGGGTGGCCCAGGGTTCGGCGACGGTCGCCATCACCACCACCGCCGGACTGATCGCCACTGCGGTCGGCGCGGCCGGGCTGGGGGACTTCCAGATCGCGCTGCTGGTGGTTGCGATCGCGGCCGGCGCGACGGTGCTGTCCCACGTGAACGACTCGGGCTTCTGGCTCGTGAGCCGCTTCTTCGGGATGGATGTGAAGACGACGCTCAAGACGTGGACGGTGATGGAGACGACGCTCGGTGTGTCGGCCTTCCTCGTCGCCCTGGGTCTGTGGGCGGTCGTCTGACGGCTCCCGCGTTACCTCAGGCCGCAGCGAAGGGTGCGGGCCACCGTTTTCCACGGAGGCCCGCACCCTTCGCCGTACGGACACCCCGCTGTTGGCGCGTCCGGAGTCCGGCGCGTCGTGGCGGAATCGGACGGGAGACGTCGGCCGGGAATCAGAAGCCGCCCGCGAGTCGCTGTTGCCGCGGCTTCATATGCGGTCGAACTCGCCCGCTTGGACGCCGCGTATGAGTGCGCGCAGGGCGGTGGGGTGAGGGGTGATGACGGTCCCGGGGGCGTCGCTCTCGCGGAGGTGGACAGCGGTCGGTGATGCACCGAGCTCCACGCAGTCGTTGTTCGGAGTGCCGCCGGAGAACGAACTTTTCTGCCATGCGATGCGCGCGGTCACTGGTGCTCCTTCACAAGTCCTGGGCGATCCGGTGGATGAGGTCACGGGACTCCGCCTCCGCGCGAGCCGAGGACTCGATCCTGCTGTACAGGCGCTGGTACTTGCGCAGTTGCGGCTCCGCATCGATGAAGATGCCGCCGTGCGGGATGTCGAGTTGCACTGTGTCCAGCTGTGGCACCGGGCCCGCCGCGTAAAGCATCGAATAGCCGCCGCCTGCGAAGTCCTCGACGGCGAACGGGACGACCCGCACGGTGACATTGTGGCGTTCCGAAGCTTCCAGGATGTGGGCGAGCTGGGCGCGGGCGACCTTCGAACCGCCTACCTTGATGCGTAGGGCTGCCTCGTGGACCACGGCGTCGAAAGCCGTGCCGTCGCCATCCTCAATGACGAGGCGACGACGCAACCGGTGCGCTATGTGCGCGTTCACCTCACTCCTCGGCAGCTCCGGAGTCGCGTAGGTGAAGGCGGCTCGCATGTGGTCCTCAGTCTGCAACAACCCGGGGATGTGGATCACCTGAAGCGTCCGCAGGTGGGAGGCATGGAACTCCAGCTCCGACAGATCCAGGGCTCTGTGGCCGAGGACACCCCGGAACTCTTCCCACCAGCCCTTGCCTCGCTCGGCTGCCATGGTTACGAGCGCATCCACGAGCCGGGCGTCATCGCACGCATAATGCGCGGCCAGTCTGCGGACGCGTTCCTCACTGATGCCGCTGCGACCCGCTTCCACATGGCTCATCTGGATGGGGTTGGAGCCGAGCAGTGCGGCAGCGTCCCGCGCAGTGATTCCCGCGTGCTCCCGCAGCTTCCGTAGCTCGGCTCCCAACCGCTCCTGACGTGCCGTTGGGTTGCTCCTCGGGGGCATGTGACCCTTCCTCGGTTCCTCCGGGACGAGTTTGCCGCGTAAGCATCGCACGAGGCGTACCGTGCGGGTGAATTCACACCATAAGGTTGCGCCACCCTTAGGTTGCGCCGTACTTTCAGTGAGGCGTCATGCGCAAGGGGTTGTGTCGATGCGTCGACCGCCTCCTCTGCTGCCGCGAGCCGGAAGCGCACCTCTCACGGCCGGAGTGGCAATGCCACCGACTTGCGGAGTTCCACCGACCTCACTTCCTCACCCCACCGGGAGTCACCCATGCCCGCTCTGCCTGCCTGGCCACCAGCCGGCCGGGGCGTACCGCACACGTACACACTCTTCTGCCCGCCCCTGCCCACGGCGCCGCGCATTGCCCGCGACTACATCGCGACGGTGCTGCGCTCCCTCGATCTGCACCAACTCGCCGATGCCGCCGCTCTGTGCACGTCCGAACTCGTCACGAACGCCTACCGGCACAGCGATGGCTGCGGCTCGTTACTGCGGCTCACTGTGGAAGCCGGCGACGTCCGGGTGGCGGTGTACGACGCCGCCTCGGAGAAACCCGTGGAGCGAGCGGTGGACGACGACGCCGAGTGTGGACGGGGGCTGCGGCTCGTCGACGTGATCACCGGTGGCCGATGGGGCACGGAACCGGGCGCGCCCCCGTGGCTCGGCGTGGCGGACGGCAAGGGTGTCTGGTTCACCCTCTCGGCGAACGGAGCCACTTCGGATGCGCACCCGGGCTGGTCGGACTAGACTTAGTCCGACCAGGCCGGAACAGTGAGGTGACCATGGAAGCGGCACGCCAGTACAACGTCCACGAGGCGAAGACACATCTCTCCCGGATCTTGGAGCGAGTGGCGGCGGGCGAGGAAGTGATCATCAGTAAATCCGGGGAGCCGGTGGCCAAAGTGATTCCGCTTCGCCCGCAGACGGCTCGCACGGGGCGCGGGTCGCTCAGAGGACAGATCCAGATCCCCCCGGACTTCGACGAGCTGCCCGGCGATATTGCTGACGCCTTCGGGATGGACTGATGCGACTTCTCCTCGACACTCATGTCGTTCTGTGGTGGCTGGCCGACAACCCGGAGCTCTCCGGCGAGCTCAAGGACACGCTCGACCGCGAGGCGGATGCCTACGTCAGCGCGGTCTCCCCATGGGAGATCGCCATCAAGCAGTCGATCGGGAAACTCCGGGGCCCCGATGACCTGGCCGAGCGTGTCCGGGACAGTGAGTTCAACCGGTTGCCCGTCACGGCCGCTCATGCGGTGCGAGCGGGCAGGTTGCCCATGCACCACAAGGATCCGTTCGACCGCATGCTGGTCGCGCAGGCGCAGGCGGAGGGGCTGACCCTGGTGACGCGCGACAAGTGGGTCCAGCAGTACGGAGTGCCGCTCCTGGAGGTCTGACGGCGCGGCACCGGGGCCGTCCCGCCCGGCCGGTGCTCCATGCGAGCCCGACCGGGGCCGGGTCGCCCGTATCCGTCCGACGCTGCGGAGGCCTTATTCGGTCGACGCCGCGGAGGCGTCTTCGGCAGGATCCCGTCATGGAGACTCGCCACTGGCCGCTGTACGGGCTGTGCGTCACGACCCCGCGCCTGGAGCTGCGACTGCCGGACACCGCTCTGCTCGATGAACTGGCGGCCGTAGCCGCGGACGGCGTGCACGACCCGGCCGAGATGCCGTTCGCCTTCCCGTGGACGGACGTGCCCCCGAAGGAGCGCGGCCGCTCCACCCTCCAGCACGTGCTCGCCACCATCGCCGAGTGGCGCCCCGAGAAGTGGACGCTGAGCCTGGCCGTGCTGTGCGACGGCGCGGTCGTGGGACGGCAGGACGTGATCACGGCGGACTTCGCCGTGACCCGCGAGGCGGACACCGGCTCCTGGCTCGGCCGGGTCCACCAGGGGCGGGGCATCGGTACGGAGATGCGGGCCGCGGTGCTCCACCTCGGCTTCGTGGCCCTCGGTGCGCGGGGGATGACCTCGGCCGCGATGACGGACAACGCGCGCTCGCTCGCCGTGTCGCGCAAGCTCGGCTACCGGTCGGACGGCCTGGCCACAGAGTCGGTACGCGGCCGGGCCCGTACCGTCCAGCGGCTGCGCATCGGCCGTGCGGACTGGGAGGAGCACCGCACGGTCCCGGTGGAGGTTCGCGGGCTGGAGCCCTGCCGGGAGCTGCTCGGCCTGGAGCCGGCCGGGGCGCCGCGGGCGTGAGCC
>DOWQ01000196.1 GCA_003519485.1 Streptomyces sp.
CCGCCCGCTCACCGGGGCCATCCCGGCCCTCTCGCCGAGCCGCCCACCGGGCAGTCGCCGGCCCGTGCGAGCACACGGCGCGAAAGGCCCCGCCGAGCTCGCCGCCGGGCCGGCACTACGCCGCCACCGGCCCCCACCGGTCCCCGTACCCTGCCCGGCCGGTGTGCTCATAAGTGGGGCCCTCTGCTCAGATTGGCAATGACCGGATAAAGTCTCACCACTCTCCTTATCCGGCCGTCGCCGTACAGAAAGGTGCGCTCGATGACCGAGCAACATCTGCCGTCCCCGCTAGAGGTCAGTCCCGAGCACCCCGACCGCAACCTCGCCCTGGAGCTCGTCCGGGTCACCGAGGCCGCCGCCATGGCCGCCGGGCGGTGGGTCGGCCGCGGCGACAAGAACGGCGCGGACGGCGCCGCCGTCAAGGCCATGCGCACCCTGGTCCACACGGTCTCCATGAACGGCATCGTGGTGATCGGCGAGGGCGAGAAGGACGAAGCGCCCATGCTCTTCAACGGTGAGCGAGTGGGCGACGGCACCGGGGCGGAGTGCGACGTCGCCGTGGACCCGGTGGACGGGACCACCCTGACCGCCAAGGGCATGACGAACGCCGTGTCCGTACTCGCGGTGGCCGACCGAGGCACCATGTTCGACCCGTCCGCGGTCTTCTACATGGACAAGCTGGTCACCGGCCCCGAGGCCGCCGACTACGTGGACATCACGGCCCCGCCGTCGGTGAACATCCGCCGGGTCGCGAAGGCGAAGCGGAGCACCCCGGAGGACGTCACCGTCGTCATCCTGGACCGCCCCCGGCACGACGGCATCGTCAAGGAGATCCGGGAGACCGGCGCCCGGATCAAGTTCATCTCGGACGGCGACGTCGCGGGCGCGATCATGGCCGTGCGCGAGGGCACCGGCGTCGACATGCTGATGGGCATCGGCGGCACCCCCGAGGGCATCATCTCGGCCTGCGCGATCAAGTGCCTCGGCGGCACGATCCAGGGCATGCTGTGGCCGAAGGACGACGAGGAGAAGCAGCGCGCCCTCGACGCGGGCCACGACCTCGACCGCGTGCTGCACACGACCGACCTGGTCAGCGGCGAGAACGTGTTCTTCGTGGCGACCGGCATCACGGACGGCGAGCTGCTGCGCGGCGTCCGGTACAGCGCGGAGAGGGCCACCACCCAGTCCCTGGTGATGCGTTCACGCTCGGGAACCATCCGGCAGATCGACTCCACGCACCGGCTGGCGAAGCTCCGGGCCTACAGCGCCGTGGACTTCGACCGCGCCCGCTGAAAGGCACCGCGGGCGGAGGTAAGAGGCACCGCGAGCAGAGGTAGAACGGCGCACGGCGTACGGCTACGGCGCACGGGATACGGCGTACGGCGCCCCGGCCACGCGGGCACAAGCCCACCGACCGCCCGCCCACGGCGACCGCGCACCCGTACGGGAAGGGGGCGCCCCGCACCGGGGGCGCCCCCTTCCCGTGTTCAACCGGCCTTCATCCGGCTGCGGCGACACGGGATATCGCCGGTCGCGCGGCCTGCTGCAGCTCGGTCTCCCGGCGCCGGCGGCGGGCCAGCACCACCCGGCGCTCGGCCGCGGTGAGCCCGCCCCACACTCCGTACGGCTCGGGCTGCAGCAGTGCGTGTTCGCGGCAGGCGAGCATCACGGGACAGCCCGCGCAGACCCGCTTCGCGGCCGCCTCACGCGACAGCCTGGTGGCCGTCGGTTCCTTGGAGGGCGCAAAAAAGAGCCCGGCCTCGTCCCGGCGGCACACAGCCTCCGAATGCCAGGGGCCGTCCTGATCCCGCGCGGGAACGCGCTGTGGATGCACAACGGCTGCCTGCGGGGGCTGATACGGCGTTTGCAGCACGGTCTACTCCTGACGACGGCTTCGCGAAAGAGTCACCCTTGCCCGTCTCCCTTCGCAACGGCCGTTTGCACCCCCATGCCGCACGAGAGACGACTCAGCTGTCCCTACCCGCTGTGCGCGCGCCTACTCACACCGTGGCAGCCGGATCGGCCCCGCCGGGCGCCGGTTCAGCCCGTCGAGTCCCCGTGCGTGCGATTGCGAAGATCCCGAAGTCGCTTGCCACGCCTGGGCTTGGCCTCGACGCCGCCGAAGACGGCGAGCCCGGTGACCACGACGACGGGGGCCGCGGGATCCGGCGCCTCGTACGTCTTGACGTCGAATCCGCCGAAGACGCCGGTGCCCGTGCCGCGCAGCGACACATTCTCCGGTACCCGGATGTCGACCCCGCCGAAGACCGCCGTGGCGTTGATGACGATCTCCTGCTGCTGGAAGACCGCCTCCGTCAGATCGATCTCCACTCCGCCGAAGCAGGCGAAGGCCCTCGTCCTGCGCCCCACCCGCCAGCGGCCCTTGCGGCTCGAGCCACCGAAGACGGCGATCAGATTCTCCGCCGCGGCCGTCGTCGCCGAGTGCGGCGGCATGGCGGGCACGGACCGCTCCCCGCCGCGACCGGCTGCGGCCCCGTGCGGACGGCTCTCCACCGGCAGGTCACGTACCAGCGGCTCCAGCTCCCCGACGGTACGGGCGCGGTACACCAGGTCGATCCGCTCGGCGTGCTCCTCGGTGGTCAGCCGGCCCTCGGCCAGCGCCTCGCGAAGGGCGTCCGCGAACCGGTCGCGGTCCTTGTCGGACGCCCGGAACTCCACCTCCGCGGCCGGCACGGCGGGGCCGGGAGCCGGTGCGGGCCCGGTCGGCCGGGCGCTCTTCAGCAGGGACTGGTCCGGGAGTTCGGGGGACGTCCCCCGTGACGATGCAGCATCCACCCGGCCACCATACCCAGACGCGATAGATCGCGACTAGAGGTCGTGGCGAGCCGGTGAGCCTTACCTCACAGGCCCGGCGGCGGCAAGGCGTTCTAGTCTGGACGGGCCCCGAGCAGCCCGCCGAGTGAGGAATCTCCACCATGCCCGAGTTTGCGTACACGGATGTCCTGCCCCTCGGGGAGGACACCACGCCGTTCCGCCTGGTGACCGCCGAGGGCGTGAGCACCTTCGAGGCGGACGGCCGTACGTTCCTCAAGGTCGAGCCGGAGGCCCTGCGTACGCTGGCCGCCGAGGCGATGCACGACATCTCGCACTATCTGCGCCCCGCCCACCTCGCCCAGCTGCGCCGCATCCTGGACGACCCCGAGGCGTCCGCGAACGACCGCTTCGTGGCCCTCGACCTGCTGAAGAACGCGAACATCGCCGCCGCGGGCGTGCTGCCGATGTGCCAGGACACCGGCACGGCGATCGTCATGGGAAAGCGCGGGCAGCAGGTCCTCACCGCCGGCGGTGACGAGGAGGCGCTGTCGCACGGCATCTTCGACGCGTACACCGAGCTCAATCTGCGCTACTCGCAGATGGCCCCGCTGACCATGTGGGACGAGAAGAACACCGGCTCGAACCTGCCTGCCCAGATCGAGCTGTACGCGACCGACGGCGGCGCCTACAAGTTCCTGTTCATGGCCAAGGGCGGCGGCTCGGCCAACAAGTCCTTCCTCTACCAGGAGACGAAGGCGGTCCTCAACGAGACCGGCATGATGAAGTTCCTGGAGGAGAAGATCCGGTCGCTGGGCACCGCGGCCTGCCCGCCGTACCACCTGGCGATCGTCGTCGGCGGCACCTCCGCCGAGTACGCGCTCAAGACCGCCAAGTACGCCTCCGCGCACTACCTCGACACCCTCCCCGGCGAGGGCTCCCCCGGCGGCAACGGCTTCCGCGACAAGGAGCTGGAGGAGAAGGTCTTCGAGCTGACGCAGAAGATCGGCATCGGCGCGCAGTTCGGCGGCAAGTACTTCTGCCACGACGTGCGGGTGGTCCGGCTGCCGCGGCACGGTGCCTCCTGCCCGATCGCCATCGCCGTCTCCTGCTCCGCCGACCGGCAGGCCGTCGCCAAGATCACCGCCGAGGGCGTCTTCCTGGAGCAGCTGGAGCGGGACCCGGCGCGCTTCCTGCCGGAGACGACCGACGAGCACCTCGACGACGACGTGGTGCGGATCGACCTCAACCGGCCGATGGACGAGATCCGTGCCGAGCTGACCGAGTTCCCCGTCAAGACCCGGCTCTCGCTCAGCGGCCCGCTGGTCGTCGCCCGCGACATCGCGCACGCGAAGATCAAGGAGCGGCTGGACGCGGGCGAGGAGATGCCGCAGTACCTCCGCGACCACGCCGTCTACTACGCCGGCCCGGCGAAGACCCCCGAGGGCTACGCCTCCGGCTCCTTCGGCCCGACGACCGCCGGCCGGATGGACGCGTACGTCGAGCAGTTCCAGGCGGCGGGCGGCTCGCAGGTGATGCTCGCCAAGGGCAACCGCTCGAAGCAGGTCACCGACGCCTGCAAGGCGCACGGCGGCTTCTACCTCGGCTCGATCGGCGGCCCGGCCGCGCGGCTCGCGCAGGACTGCATCCGCTCGGTCGAGGTCCTGGAGTACGAGGAGCTGGGCATGGAGGCCGTCTGGAAGATCGAGGTCGAGGACTTCCCGGCGTTCATCGTCGTGGACGACAAGGGCAACGACTTCTTCCAGGACCCGCAGCCCGAACAGCCGTTCGTGACCAGCATTCCGGTCCGCCGGGCGTAACGGCACGGACGGCGGGGCGGCGGGGCGTAGGGCAGCGGCGTACGCACGTACGGCACGGGCGGCACCGGACAGGTGCTGCCCGCTGCACCGCGGCAGGCGTACGGACCCCGCCGGAACAGGGCCCGTACGCGTCGAGCCGTCACNNGTCACGCGGTCACGCGGTCACGCCGTCACGCGAACCGCTGCGCCGCCGAGCCGTCGCACGCCCGGAGGCTCAGCGGTGCCGTCGCCGAGGCCAGGGTGAGGCACAGGTCTCCGGCCGCGGCCGGGCGGATGGTGCCGCCACTGCGCGTGAACCGCTGGTTGGTACCGCCGTGGCAGTTCCAGAGCACCGGCTCCGCGCCGGCCCGGTAGCCGCCGCCGGGCACGTCCAGGCAGCGGTCGTGGCTCAGTTCCGAGTGCAGCGACCCGCGCGCGGAGTCGTACCACCAGCGCTGGTTGCGGCCGTCATGGCAGCTCCAGCCGGTGACGGCCGTGCCGTTGCTGCTGCTCGCCCCCGCCACGTCCAGGCAGCTGCCGGCCGCCTCGCCGCGCAGCGGCCGGTAGTGGTCGTCCCACGCCCCGCGGTACAGCACCGGCTCCCCGGTGCTCGCGGGGTCGGCGCAGCTCGCCTCGGGCCAGCCGGTGGCGTAGAGGCGGGTCAGGCAGCCGGCGAAGGCCGCGTGCCCGCGGACGTTGGGGTGGAAGGACTGCCGTACGGAGTTCGAGTCCGGCGGGAACGGGTTGCCGAGCTCGATCCAGAGGCCCCGGGCCCAGGGCTCCTCCATGCAGACCTCGTGGCCGTGGAAGAGGCGCGAGTTGTCGAGGAAGACCGCGCCGGTGCGCTGGGCGGCCAGCCGCAGGCCGCGCTCGAAGGCCGGCACTGCGGCGTCGCGGCCCCAGCCCGCGTCGGAGGTGTAGCCGGTGCAGCCGCCCGGGATCTTGCCGGGGTAGCCGGGGTTGTCCCGGATGTCGGGGCCGATGGGGCCCGGGTAGCCCATGACGACGAGCCGGTAGTCGCCCTCGGCGTAGCCGGCGTCGCTCATGACGGTTCGCAGGTCGCGCACGGTCTGCTCCACCTTGGGCACCAGGCCGTCGACGCGGGCCTGCCAGCCGGGGGCGTACTTCGGCTCGCAGGGGCCCTGGAGGGTGAACCAGCGGACGACGCAGTCCGTGATCACCGGACCAAAACGGAGGTCGTCGTTGGCGCCGGCGACGAGCAGCACCATCTTGATCCTGGTGTTGCGCGCCTTGATGGCCAGATTGTCACTCTGGACCAACTCGTCTGCGTACTGTGCGGTCCCGCCGATGCGGATGTTGACGGTGGAGGCACCGGAGCAGGCGACGTTGTACGTCTCGTCGGCGGGGATGCCGGTGCGGTGGATGGCGGCGTCGGGCGAGCGGTGGCACCAGTTGTCCGGGCCGTCCGTGCCGGGCTCGTAGGTGCCGGTGCCCTCCCCGGAGATCTCGCTGTCGCCGAGCGAGATCAGGGCCGTCCGGCGGTCGGTGAGCGGTCGTTCGGCGGGATCTCCGTACAGCTCCACCGCCTTGGCTGCGCGGATCCTCTCGAGGTCGGGTGACAGGGGTGCCGATCCGGTGGCCGCGGTACGGCTCACCCCGTCGGCGGACGGCAGGGCGGTGAACGCCGTGCCGCCGAGCGCCGCCGCGAGTGCGGCGGCTACGGCGACGATGCGGCGTAAGCCGAGTCCCGAGCGTCCTGTGCGTCCTGCGTGCTTCATGGCGCCTCCCCGGTTTGGGTGTTACTCGCGGTATTTACTGGCAAGTAGGGCCGGTTGGGAACACTGAGAACCGGACAAACGCTGGAGACAATCAGGAGGTACGACGATGAGCGACGCACTGGGTGCCGAGAGCCCCGGGGACGACCGGATCGAGCACGACTCCATGGGCGAGGTGAGGGTGCCGGCCGGCGCGAAGTGGCGGGCCCAGACCCAGCGCGCCGTGGAGAACTTCCCCGTCTCCGGGCAGCGGCTGGAGCGGGCGCACATCCAGGCCCTCGCGCACATCAAGGGCGCCGCCGCCAAGGTCAACGCGGGGCTCGGGGTGCTGGACGAGGAGCTGTCGGGCGCGATCCAGGACGCGGCGGAGGAGGTCGCGGCCGGCCGCTGGGACGAGCACTTCCCGGTGGACGTCTTCCAGACCGGCTCCGGCACCTCCTCGAACATGAACATGAACGAGGTGCTGGCGACGCTCGCGGCCGAGCGGCTCGGCTCCCCGGTCCACCCGAACGACCACGTCAACGCCGGCCAGTCGTCCAACGACGTGTTCCCGTCCTCCATCCACATCGCGGCGACCGCGGCCGTCACGGCCGACCTCATCCCGGCGCTCACGCACCTGGCGGCGGCCCTGGGGCGGAAGTCGGTGGAGTTCGCCGAGGTCGTGAAGTCCGGCCGGACGCATCTGATGGACGCCACGCCCGTCACCCTCGGACAGGAGTTCGGCGGCTACATGGCGCAGGTCCGGTACGGCGTCGAACGGCTGGAGGCGTCCCTGCCGCGCCTCGCCGAGCTGCCGCTGGGCGGCACCGCCGTCGGCACCGGGATCAACACTCCGCCCGGCTTCGCCGCCGCCGTCATCGCCGAGGTGGCGCGCAGGACCGGGCTGCCGCTGACCGAGGCCCGCGACCACTTCGAGGCGCAGGGCGCCCGGGACGCGCTGGTGGAGACCTCGGGGCAGCTCCGTACGATCGGCGTCGGGCTCACCAAGATCTCCAACGATCTGCGCTGGATGGCCTCCGGCCCGCGCACCGGGCTCGCCGAGATCAGCCTTCCCGACCTGCAGCCGGGCTCCTCGATCATGCCGGGCAAGGTCAACCCGGTGATCCCGGAGGCGGTCCTGATGGTCGCCGCCCAGGTGACCGGAAATGACGCGACGGTCGCCGCGGCGGGCGCCGCCGGCAACTTCGAGCTGAACGCCATGCTGCCGGTGATGGCCAAGAACCTCCTGGAGTCGGTCCGGCTGCTGGCCTCCGTCTCCCGGCTGCTCGCGGACCGTACGGTCGACGGGATCACGGCCGACGTCGAGCGGGCGCGGGAGTACGCCGAGTCCTCGCCCGCCGTCGTCACCCCGCTCAACCGGTACCTCGGCTACGAGGAGGCCGCCGTGGTCGCCAAGCGCTCGCTGGCCGAGCGGCGGACCATCCGGGAGGTCGTCCTCGACGGCGGCTATGTCGAGCGGGGCCTGCTCACCCTGGAGCAGCTGGACGAGGCCCTCGACGTGCTCCGGATGACCCGCCCTTGAGACGGCAGCCGGGACCGCCCCAGCACCACGCCCGGGACCGCGCCCGGAACCGCCGCCGCGGTCGGGCCCTAGGATCTGTCCATGACGGCCGGGACGACGAGCACACGCGCGGCGGACGACAGCGGCGGCTCCCGCGAGCGGTGGTCCGCCGGGGAGCACATCCTGTGGCGCTACCGCGGCAACGGCTCCGACCGGCTGCACATATGCCGTCCGGTGACCGTCGCCCAGGACACCCCCGAGCTGCTCGCGGTCTGGATGGCACCCGGCACCGACTGCGTGCGGCCGGTGCTCGCCGACGGCACGCCGGTGCACCGGGAGCCGCTGGCCACCCGCTACACCAAGCCGCGCCGCACCGTCCGCTCGCGCTGGCACGGGATGGGCGTGCTCAAGCTCTCCCGGCCCGGCGACCCCTGGTCGGTCTGGCTTTTCTGGGACCGCGGCTGGCGCTTCCGGAGCTTCTACGTGAACCTCGAGGAGCCGCTCCGCCGCTGGTCGGGGGGCGTCGACTCGGAGGACCACTTCCTGGATCTCTCGGTGCGGCCCGACCGCAGCTGGGAGTGGCTGGACGAGGACGAGTTCGCCCAGGCCCGGCGGGCCGGCCTGATGGACGTCGCGCAGGCGGCGCGGGTACGGGCCGCGGGCCGCTCCGCGGTGGAGCTCGTACGGGCCTGGGGGCCGCCCTTCCGCGACGGCTGGGAACGGTGGCGGCCGGACCCTGCCTGGACAATCCCGGTATTGCCGGACGATTGGGACCGTGCGCCGGGGTGATGGGGGTACTGATCCTCTTGATGCGCCCCCGTACATCAAACGTAGGATCGCCTTCCGTGGCAGGAGACGGAGACAACTCCTGAGACATGCGCCCCGTTTGACCGCAAGTCACCGGAAGGGTGAGCCATGAGCGGAGACGACCGGAACGACGGCCGGCACCACGGCCGGGCGGGCGTCGGCGGCTACGACGGCTACGACCGATCGGCCATCAACCGCTCCGGACAGGCCGAGGCGTTCGACGCGATCGGCGCCCGCTACACCGACGTGTTCCCCCACCGCCGCGGCCAGCTCGCCGCCGGCGCCTGGCTCGCGGAATCGCTGCCGCCGGATTCCCGCGTCCTCGACGTCGGCTGTGGCCCGGGCCTGCCGACCGCCGCCCAGCTGACCGACGCCGGGCACCGGGTGGTGGGCGTCGATCTGTCGGCGACCATGGTCGCGCTCGCCCGCGACCAGGTGCCCAAGGGCGAGTTCCACCAGCTCGACCTCGCCGATCTCGACGCCGGCGACACGGAGCCGCAGGGCGGTTTCGACGGCGCCGCCGCCTTCTTCTCCCTGCTGATGCTCCCGCGTGCCGAGATTCCGCATGCCCTGCGTATGCTGCACGGGCTGCTGAGGCCAGAGGGACTGCTGGCGCTGTCCATGGTCGAGGCGGACGTGGACGACGCGATGATTCCGTTCCTCGGCCGCACGATCCGGGTATCCGGATATCTACGGGACGAGTTGCGGCAGGTCGTGCACGACGCGGGATTCGAGGTCGCCGGGGAGGACTCGTACGCGTACGCCCCGGCCAGCACGGAAGCACCACCCGAGATCCAGCTCTTCCTGCACTGCCGACGACGCGCCTGACCCATCGCGCGCCCGACGCGCAGCCCCGGACGGATGGAACCCTACGCGTGACGGAGTACCCGACCTCCAACGACGGCCCCAGGGCCGCGGCCCGGCCCGGGCATGCCCCGGCGGACCCGGCTGCCCCGGGCCCGGAGCCCGTGAGCCGGCCCCGGCCC
>DOWQ01000656.1 GCA_003519485.1 Streptomyces sp.
AGCTCAGAAGCTCAGAAGCTCAGGAACTCAGAACTCAGGAACCAGGACACGAGGGACTTTTCGTGGCAAAGCTCACGCTCGCCCAGTTGGAGCGCCATCTGTTCGCGGCGGCCGACATTCTGCGCGGCACCATGGATGCTGCCGAGTACCGGGACTTCATCCTGATCCTGCTCTTCCTCAAGCGGGTCAACGACGAGTACGACGCCGCACGGGAAGAGGTCGTCGCCGAAGCTCTCGCGGAGGGGATGTCGGCCGGGGAAGCAGAGGAAGAGGCTGAGGAGCCGAGGAACTACCGGGTCCGCAAGGCCATGTTCGTACCTCGCGAGGCGCGCTGGGACCGGCTGGCCGGGGCGGTCGACGACGTGGCGACCCGGTATCTGCAACCGGCGCTGGCCGAGCTCGAGGACCAGAACGCTCAGCTCCGCAATCTCTTCAACCACGTCAACTTCAACCGCATTGGCGGTGGCGGCGGCAGCGGCGCGAACGCCGCAAAGCTCGCCGACAAGCGACTTCAGGCGCTCGTCGAGCACTTCGGCAGCCTGCGGCTGCGCGGCGAGGATTTCGAGTTCCCGGATGTGATCGGCGCCGCATACGAGTACCTGCTCAAGGACTTCGCCGACTCGGCGGGCAGCAAGGGTGGCGAGTTCTACACTCCGCGAGCCGTGGTCCGGATGATGGTGGAGCTGGCGGCGCCGAAGCCGGGGCAGCACATCTACGACCCGTGTGTGGGCTCCGGCGGCATGCTCATCCACGCCATGGAGTACATCGACGAACACGGCGGCGACTCCGACAATCTGGCGCTGGCCGGACAGGACGCCAACAGCGGCTCCTGGGTCATGGCCACCATGAACATGCTGTTCCACGGGGCCCGCCACTTCGACCTGCAGACCGGTGACACGCTGGCTGACCCGCAGCATCTGGACAAGTCGTACGACATCGTGCTCAGCAACCCGCCGTTCTCCATGGACTACCGGGCGGCCGACATCACGCAGGCGGAGCGCAAGCCGTACGGCGAGACCTCCGAGCGAGGCAAGGCCGACCTGATGTTCCTGCAGCACATGCTGTACATGGTGGGCGGGCGCGGCGGCTCGGTCTTCACGGTCATGCCGCACGGCGTGCTGTTCCGCGGCGGCGAGGAACAGCGGATCCGCACGAAGCTGCTGGACGAGGACCTGCTGGAGGCCGTCATCGGCCTGGCGCCCAACCTCTTCTACGGAACGGGCATCCCGGCATCGGTGCTGGTGCTCCGCGCCCCGGGCCGGAAGGCGCCGGAGCGACGGGGGAAAGTGCTCTTCATCAACGCGGACCGGGAGTACCACTCGGAGCGGGCGCAGAACGTGCTGCTGCCGGAGCATGTGGAGAAGATCGTCTCCACGTTCCGGGCGTTCGGTGAGGTGGATCGGTTCTCGCGCGTCGTCAGCCGGGAGGAACTGGCCGGCAACGACGACAACCTCAACATCCGCCGGTACGTGGACAACACCCCGCCGCCGGAGCCGCAGGATGTACGGGCCCATCTGATGGGCGGCGTGCCGAAGGCTGAGATCGAGGCGAAGAAGCGGCTGCTGGACGCGTACGGGGTGCGGGTCGGCGACCTGTTCGCGGAGCGGACGGGGGACGGCGGCGAGCCGGGTGGTGCCGGTTCCGGGGAGCCGGACCCAGAGTACGTCGACTTCCTGCCGGCGGACCGGCGCCCCGACACGGAGCGGCTGACACGGTTGGCCGAGGCCCGGGAGAAGGAACTCTGGGCGGCCTTCGAGGAGTGGTGGGCCTCGGAGACGGAGCAGATCGCGGCGCTCGTCCCGTACGACGGCGACGACCGCACGGTGTTCGAGACGCGGGGGCAGCTGGCGAGGCTGCGGGCGGATCTGATCGAATCCTTCCGGGGGCGGCTGCTCGGCATCGGACTCCTGGACGAGCATGCGCTGGCCGGTGCGATCGCCGGCTGGTGGCAGGAGGCCCGGAACGACCTCAAGGCCCTGCTGGCGAACGGCTTCCGGGGGGTCGTGGAGGGCTGGGTCGAGATGGTGGAAACCATGCTGGAGCCCGAGCCGGACCCGTGGACGGGCGGCGCCCGGAAGCGGACGGCCGCGGAGCGGCGGCAGGCGTACGACCACAAGGTGGTCGCCAGGATCGCGCCGGAATTTTTGAGCGAGCTGGCGGAGGCGGACCGCCGGAAGGCGGAGCTGGACGCGAAGGTGAAGGCCGCGGAGGAGGCGGAAGCCGCACGGGCGGCGGCGGAGGCCGGGGTCCTGGGCGGGGACGGCGACGAGGGCGAGGGCGGTGAGGGCGGGGGCGCGCTCGACCCTGCCGTCGCGGAAGCGCTGCTCAGCGAGGCCGACTTGAAGAAGCTGAAGCGGGAGCGGACGGCGGCCGGCAAGGCGGTGAAGGCGCTGGAGGACGACTTCTGGCCGCTGGACCGGGGCGGCCGGGGTTCGGCGAAGCCGAAGGGGAAACGGGGCGCGCCCGCTGGAGGAGCCACCCAGGCGGCGGAGTCGGGGCAGA
Organism: Streptomyces sp.; assembly: GCA_003519485.1. GTDB lineage: Bacteria > Actinomycetota > Actinomycetes > Streptomycetales > Streptomycetaceae > Streptomyces. Next base: position 2,503 of record DOWQ01000656.1, read on the forward strand.
CGGCGCTGGATGTGGCGGTGGAGACGACCCCGGCTGCCGAGGGGGACGGGCAGGACCGGAAGGCGCCCGATCCCCGGCTGCATCGAGCCCGCGATGTTCTGGACAACGCGGGGAAGCGGGAAGTGGTGCTCGGCATCCTGCACGACGACCTGGTGACAAAGCTGGAGGGGCACGTCGTGCGCCGGCGGCGGGAGCTGATCGATACGTATCGCGTGTGGGAGGACAAGTACGCGGTGTCCCTACGCGACATCGAGACCGCGCGGGCGGAGGCCGCGAAGCGGCTGGACGGGTTCCTGGAGGAGTTGGGTTATGTGGGATGAAGCCGATGACATCCGATGGGTTCCGGTCGGCGAGGTCGGCGAGGTACGCATGGGGAAGCAGCTGTCTCCGGCCAGCCGGGCAGCGGGAGGGCAGATGCCGTACCTTCGCGTGGCTAATGTTTTTGAGGGGCGTATTGACTACACAGACGTGAAAGCTATGGGTTTTTCGGCTGCCGAGAAGAATAACTACCTTCTCCGGCCGGGAGATATCCTCCTTAATGAAGGACAAGAAAGCTTGATGGTGGTTGGCAGGAGTGCCGTCTACGACCGTGATCCGGATGCTTTCTGCTTTCAGAATACGTTGATCAGGTTTCGGCCGGGAGCGATGGTTCTATCGGAATATGCGCAAGCCGTATTCGTGAAGTGGCGTCGTTCTGGCGTGTTCGCAAGTGTGGCCGAGAAAACCAGTATTTCTCATCTAAGGGTTGTCCCGTAAATGAT
>DOWQ01000482.1 GCA_003519485.1 Streptomyces sp.
TCGATAGGACTACAGCCTCTCAACTCAGGTCAAATCTGCACCTCCATGGAGCGCGTCTACGTACATCAGGACATCGCCGACGCCTTCATCGACGCCTTGGTTACGGCGGCGGGGACCTACACCACCGGCGACGGTCACCACGAGGGCGTCATGATGGGCCCGCTGGTCGACGAGCGCCAGCGTGACACCGTCCGGCGTCACGTCACGGACGCCATCGAGCGCGGCGCGACGATCCGTGCGGGAGGCGTCGAGCCGGACGGCAAGGGCTACTTCTATCCGGCCACGGTCCTCACCGACGTCGACGAGACGATGCTGGTGATGACCGAGGAGACCTTCGGGCCGCTCGCCCCCGTGGTGACCGTCTCCTCCTTCGAGGAAGGACTCGCGCGCGCCTCACAGTCATCCTTCGGCCTCGCCGCGACGGTCTACACCGACGACCCCGGCCACATTGCCGCAGCCGCCCAACTCCCGGCAGGCGTCGTCTGGGTCAACCAGTGGCAGGGTGGTGGCCCCGAGCGCATCTACGAACCGGCCGGCGACAGCGGCATGGGGGCCACGGGTGCGACCGCGGCCTACGACGCCGCCACCCGCCCGGCCTCCGTCCACATCGCCGCGCCGCCCGTGTCGTGAGCGCCGCCCCGATGAGGTCGGGGAACGTCATCGACAAGAGCGCCATCGAACGGGGGATCCGGGCGGCGGAGAGCGGTCTGCTGGGTTTGTCACACCGGATTCACGCGCACCCGGAGTTGGCGTTCGAGGAGGTCCGTGCCAGTGACTGGGTGACCCAGCACCTGAGCGAAGCCGGATTCGACGTCGAGCACGGGTGCCCGACTGGGCGGGCGGCAGTCTCTACACCGACCACCGCGAGCGCATCGTGGACGCCACCTCCGAGGCCCTGTGGCGGGTGATCGAGGGGATCGGCGGCGAGAACGGCTGGTAACCCTTTCCACTGGCGTGGTCTCTGCGGGGCTGGGCCGACCGGGTCGTCGGCGGTGTCGGCCTGCGCCGCGGCAGACGCGACGCCCAACGGCTCCGGGCCGGTGACTCACTCGACTTCTGGCGGGTCGAAAAGATCGAACCGAGTTCTCGTCCAGAAGCCCGCCGAGGGTGGTCCCGTCGACGAGCTTGAAGGACTGCGTCTTGCAGAGGAACGGCTGTTCGTGCGGGCCGCTGATCACGGGCCCGGTTCGGGGTTGGTTCCGCACTCGGAGGACGCCCGTACGCCGGCGTCGACACGGACACCCGGGAAGCCCTCCGCCCAGGGGCGGAGAACCGCCTCCCGGCCCTCCCGGGCAATCTCCGTGGCCTCCTCGACGGCCTGCGGGGCGACACCGGGGGCGTCCTCCCGCACCAGCACGACAGGGCGCACCGCGCGTGCCACGACGTACATGCTGATATCCCCGAGGAGAAGCTCTCCAGGGCGTCCAGACCGCGTGAGCCGAGGACGAGCATGTGCGACTTCTCGGCCGCCCTCAGCAGGGCGGGACCGGGCTGTTCACGGGTGACGTCCTCGACGAGGTCCAGACCGGGATAGAGGCCGTCGAGCTGCCTCCCCGCACCGCCCTCGTCGGTCAGGTGGCACGGCACCCCGTCGCGGTGACGATGCTTGCAGCGCACGGCGGCCCCCGGTCCGGCACGGACTCGGCAGGGCGCCAATCCGTCGAGCCGGCCCGCTTGTGGTGTAGTAATGCGTCTTGTGGACGACACCGATCAGCCTGCCGCCACCCCGAGCTCCTCCCCCGGCCCCTTCCCGGGCGTCACCCCCCGCGGGACACCGGACCGCTTCACCGTGCGTTTCATGGACGCGCGCGATCTCCCGTTCGTGGTGAGCGAACACCGCCGGCTGTTCCCCCACGGGTTCTTCCCGCACCTCGGCCCGGCGTTCATGACCGCGTACACCCGCGAGTTCCCCACCAGCCCGCACGCCCTGGCCTTCGTCGCCGAGATGGACGACGAGCCGGTCGGCTTCCTGGTCGGGCTGACCAACCCTGCCCTGCACCGCCGCCATGTACTCCGCGCCCACGGGCACCGGCTGCTCATCCCCGCGGTCGCGGCCCTGATCCGCCGGCCCGGGCTCGCCTGGCGCTTCCTGCGCACCCGGGCGACGCGTTACGCGCACGAGTACGCCCACGACGTGAAGCCCAACCGCAACGCCGAGGAGGAGTCCGTGCCCTCCGGCGCCGACGGCCCGCTGGCGGTCCTCGAACACGTCGCGGTGATCGAGCGGGCCCGCTCCCTGGGCATCGGCAAGGAGCTGACGGAGCGTTTCCAGCGACACGCGGCCGTCGCCGGCTGCACCCGGGTGGCCCTCGTGACCGCCGCGGGACCCGACGGCGCGGGCGCCTACTACAAGCAGCGTGGCTGGCGGTTCCGCGGCGAGAGCCGCACACCCGAGGGCCGTGCGCTCGTCACGTACGAACGCCCGCTGCACCCCCCGGCCTGGCCTCCGGGCGCCGCCGGCTGACCGCCACCCGGCCACCGGGGCGGGGCGGGACGGGTCACCGCCCGGCTGCGGCTGAGACCAGTTTCAGCCTCCCACGACCCGCGCGGCGGCGGACGGGGGCCCGAAGGCATCCAGGCCAACTCGGTGGTGCCCGCGATCCGGACTCCGATGACCGCCGCCGGCACACAGGAACGCGGAAACATCTACTCCAGCGTGCCGCTCGGCCGCGAACTCAACGACCCGGCACGGGACTTCGTTCCCGTGATGGTCTTCCTGGCCGGTGAGAGGGCCCGCTTCATCACCGGCCGGATCACCGCGGTCAACGGTGGGGCTCGGCATGGTCCGGTAGGGGCGCGCCGGACAGCGACTCCGGGCGTCGGGCCCCACCCGGGGCGGCGGCTCCTGAGATCGCCGATGCCGATGCACGGCATCCACGGTGTGGTCAGGAAAATTCGTGCCGCAGCGGAGTGAGCTGCTCGATGTCGTAGCGGGTCCGCAGTTCCTCGATCGCCGCCTGATCCGGCGCGACGCCAGTGTCGAGCAGGGCGAGTAGCTCTTCGAAATACCGCTCGTGATCCGGCGGAGGCGAGGCCTGGAAGAACATCCTGGCCGCGCTGTCCGTGGGATTCGCGAAGGCGTGCGGGCAGCCCGGCGGCACGACGATGACGGTTCCCGAGGTGGCGCGCACCACCTGGCGGCCGTCCAGCGACTCCCAGTGCCGCCAGTCGTCCCCGCTGCGGACCCGTGGCTCGAACGCCATCACATCGAGCTCACCTTCGAGGACGTAGAACAACTCCTCACTGCGCGTGTGCAGATGCGCCCCGACGTCGAAGCCGGGCGGTACGACGACCTCGAAACTCGACGCGGCCCGTGAGTGCTCGCCGGTGACCTTGAAGGTGACCTGCTGGGCGGTGGTCCGCAGTGTGCGGCCGTGGCCCGGCGGCACGAGAAGCCCGTCGCCTGCGAGGTGTGCCGTCATGACCAGGTCACCGGCAGACCTTCGGGTCCTCGGATAAGAGCCCCGGGCCGCCAGCGCAACTCGCTCTCGGGTACGACGAAGCGCAGCTCGGTAAAGCGGTCGAGCAGCACGTTCATCAGCAGTTCGGACTCAAGGCGGGCGAGCAGGGCGCCGGGACAGAAGTGCGGCCCGTACCCGAACGAGACATGCGGGTTCGGGCTGCGGTCCAGGCGCAGCTCGTCGGGGTCGGGGAAGACGTCAGGGTCGCGGTTGGCGGCGAGGTAGGAGACGTACACTGCCTCGCCGGCCCTGATGCGCTGATCGCCGATGGTGAGGTCTTCCAGAGCGATCCGGGAGAGCCCGACAGCGTTGCGGTGCGGGATGTAGCGCAGGAGCTCGTTGAGCCCCGACGGCCGCAGGTCGGGGGTGCTGCGGAGCCGTTCGAGCAACTCTGGGCGGGACAGCAGGATGTAGACCATGTTGCCCGTGTTGTTGGTGACGGCCTCACCGCCGATCTGGATGAGCAGGGCCAGACCGGTGGCCTCCTCCGCTGTGACGTCCCCGGACTCGACGGCGGCGGCGAGGAGTCCGACGACGTCCTCGCCGCCGGTGCCGCGTCTGGCGCGCAGGAGATCGCCGAAGTAGCCGACCATCTCGTTCTTGGCCTGCTCGCTGCGTTCGACACCCTGCGCCGAGGAGAGGATCAGGACGGTCCATTCGTGGACCCGGGTCCTGTCGGCTTCCGGAATGCCCATCAGCTCGCAGACGACGGCGAGCGGATAGGGCGCCAGCAGACGCTCGGTCAGGTCGGCCGGCGGCCCGTCCCGCAGAATGCCGTCGACCAGTTCGTCGAGCATCTCCTGCGCCCGGGTGCGCAGGCGCTCCACCCCACTGGAGGTGAAGGGCGCGGCCACGGCGCGGCGCAGCCGGGTGTGGTCGGGCGGGTCCTCGAAGCCGACGGCGCCGGGAGCCGGGATGAAGTGCGGGGCCAGTCGGGTGACATCGTGCTCGGCGACGAGTTTGCGGCTGAAGCGTGGATCATTGGTCACCGTCCGCACGTCCTCGTACCGGCTCACGAGCCATGCCCAGCCGCTCCCGTTGGGGAGTTTGATGCGTGTCACCGGCCCGTCCCGCATCAGCTCGGCGAGTACGGGGTCGAAGTCGACTGCGGGCAGGTCCAGGGCGGGCCAGGGTGTGACGGGGGGCCGCGAGGTGGCGGTGCCATCCTTCAGCATCGTTCGGATTCCTCCATCACGCCGGTCTGGGGTCCGACGACCAGGCGCCCAGCGAGATCTCGGCGGTGATGCCGGGCCCGAAGCCGGCCAGCATGCCCCGCGCGGCGTGGCTGGTGCCGTTCTCGTCGAAGAGCCGGCGCAGTGCGTCCAGGACCACGGCGCTGGCGATGTTGCCGTACTCGGTCAGTGTGGCCCGGCTGAAGCGGAATGCCCCGGGCGCCACACCGAGGTACTTGCTGAGGTCGTCGAGAATTCGCGGCCCGCCGGCGTGGATGATGTAGAAATCCAAGGCCGCTGCGTCCCAGCCATGGGCTTTCGCCAGCTGCCTGAGTGCCGGCGCGAGCGGCTCCATGGTGCCGGGAACGCGTCGGTCGAGCTGGAAGTGGAATCCCGTCGCCTTAATGGCGTACGCGATCCAGTCCTCCGTGTTGGGGACGATGTAGGAGCCGTTGCGCTGGAGTTCGATACCGGTTCCGCCGCGGCCTCGTACGACGGCGGACGCCACACCGTCGCCGAAGAGACCGTTGGAGAGCAGATTGCCGACCTCCAGGTCGGTCGGCTGGTAGCACAGCGAGCAGAACTCGCAGGCGACGATCAGAGCGTTCGCCGTCGGGTAGGCCGTGCAGAAGTCGTGCGCCCGGTTGACCGCGGCGCCGCCCCCCGCACACCCGAGCTGAGCGATGGGCACCTGCCGGGTGTCGGTGCGGAAGCCCATCGTGTTGATCATCCACGCGGTCAGTGACGGCATCATGAAGCCGGTGCAGGACACGTAGATGATCATGTCGATGTCCGATGCACGTACTTGCGCGTCTTCGAGCGCCCGACGCACCACCGCCGGTACCCGTGCCTTGGACTCGGCTTCGTACACCGCGTTGCGCTGCTCGAATCCGGGGTGTTTCAGGGTCTCCTCGATCGGTTGCACGATGCGCCGCGTCTCGACACCGGTGTTCCGGATCAGCCGCAGCGCCAGGTCGAGCTGCGGGTGGTCCGCATGAACGGACCGGGCCAGATCGAGGGTCTCCTCCATGGTGATCACGTGTTCGGGCACGGACACGGCAGGTCTGCACAGAGTCGCCATCTCGTGGGTCTCCTTTCTCCTTTAGCCCCAGCGTTATGGACCCGCGCCAGAAGCGCGCGCGGAAGTTACCGCTGGTGACTTGAGCCGATCCAGTGACGCTGGGCCGCGCCGACGGCCAGGGCGGCGACGGCAGGGAAGGGGTGGTCCTGCCGCGCCCGTCGCGGCATTGATGACAGAGGGTGACACCCATGCCGGGAGAGGAACCATGACGTCAGACCCGCACACAGTCCTCAAGCCGGATACGGACCCGGGTGGGGACGAGGTGGTGCACTGCTGGAGCCTGGACGACCTGCAGGCCCTCGAGTTCGACCCGTTCCTGCAGGAGCGGCTTCGGGAGGAACGGGCCGTCCGGGTCCAGCTGCCCTTCGGCCAGGGCAGCGCCTGGCTGATGGCACGCTACGCCGATGTCAAGGCGGCCACGACCGATCCTCGCTTCAGCAGACAGGAGCTGGTCGGCCGTACGGTCACGGCCTCGTCCCCGCACGCGATCGCCTCCCAGCAGGCGTCCCTCAACTACGCCGACCCGCCACGTCTCAACGACATGCGCCGGGTGGTGGCCCGGGCGTTCACCGGCAAGAGCATGCAGCGGCTCGAGCCGTCCGCACAGCGCACCGCCGACGAACTCCTGGACACGATGGAGGAACACGGCTCGCCCGCGGACCTCGTCGAGCACCTGCACGGACCGTTCCCTCTCGCAGTGGTCAGCGACCTGCTGGGCATGCCGGAGGAGCTGCGCAAGGACATGACGTCCTGGGCGAACGTGATCATGACGCCCGGTCCGGCCCCGGCTCGTAGCGCCGACGCACGTGCCACGGTCCGCGACACGATCGTCAGACTGCTCGCCCACCGCCGTGCGGAGCCGGCCGACGACCTGGCCGGAGTCCTCACCGCGGCCTCCGACGCCGGCGAGATCACCGAGCCGGAGGCAATCTCGCTGGCCACCGCGATCCTGGTGAGCGGTGCCCACGCGGTCCGCAACAACAGCGCCAACATGATCTTCGCTCTGCTCACCCATCCGGAGCACATGGAACGGCTGCGCGCCGAACCGGACATGATCCCGCAGGCCGTCGACGAGCTGCTCCGCTACATCCCGCACCGCAGCGGAGTGGGACTGCCGAGGATCGCCACGCGGGACGTGGAGGTCGGCGGCGTCACGGTCCGCGCCGGCGAGGCGGTCTACTCGTCCTACCTCGCGGCCAACCGCGATCCGGAGGCCTTCCCCAGACCCGACAACCTGGACTTCGACCGCGGTCCCATCGCGCACATGGCCTTCGGGAACGGACCCCACCACTGTGTCGGCTCGATGCTGGCCCGGATGGAATCCGAGATCATCATCGCCACGCTGCTCGACCGCTTCCCGCAGCTCGCACTGGCGGTGCCTCCGGAGCAGCTCGAATGGCAGTCCGGCGCCCTCATCCGCGGACCCAAGTCCCTGCCGGTGACCTGGTGATGCGCCGCCACACGATCCGGATTCGTCAACGGCGACCCGGACCACATAGAACTGGCGGCCATCACGGCCGTCGTGGTTGACGTCGCGGTTCCGCCTCGAGGGGCAACAGGGCTCGGCCCTGGCCATGCGTAAGGAGGTTCTCGATCACGTTGTCGATCGGGCTGTCGTCCTCGCCTCAGTCGAAACCCGAGCGAAAGGTGTAGCCCACCGGGTCGACGACCCGCAGCAGGCGGAGAGTTTCGCCGATCCGCCCGTACTCCGCCAACGCCTGCCCAGCGGAGTCGGCCGCCCCTCGCGCCCGAACACCCGCAGCAGGTCGTACGCGCGGGCCGACCACGGGGTCTCCAGCCGGCCAAGAAGACTTACCCGATCCTCCCCAAGTGCTGGGTCGACACCGGCTTCAAGAACGACGTTGTCGAGCACGGCGCGCCAACCGCGGAATCGACGTCGAAGTCATCGACAAGAATCCGGAGTCCGCGGCTTCCATGGCGTGAAGAGGCGCTGGCTCATCGAGCGGAGCCTCGGATGAATCACGATGCACCGGCGCCTCGCCCCGAGACTACGAGACTCTCCCCGCAGGCTCCGAAGCGGTAATCCACGTGGCATCGGACAACCTCGCCAAGCGCATAACGGACGACGCCACACCCGCCTGGCGAAGACCTACTGGGACGCAAAGGGCCAATACGCCCAAGCCAAATGCCCTCTGGGGACCGGAAAAATCCCTCTCAGTTTTCCGGCAGTCGGGCCCAGAAGTGGTTGACGATGTCGTCGATGTAGCGTCGTCCGTCCTCGCCGGAGGCGGTGGTGCCGCCGGCTCGGCTGAGGGTGGCGGCCATGATGGCCTGGTACTCGTGGTGCATGGCATTCAGGGGATCCTGCAGGTCGCGGCGTTCCATGGAGACGAGCCGGGCGATGGCGCGGATATGCGCCTGCCAGCGGGTGGAGACGGCTTCGGTGAGGAGGCGGGCCAGTTCGTCCTCAAGGCCGGTGATGGCGATGAAGTCGCGTGGGGGGAGATTGAGGAGGCTGCCGAGTTTGCTGGACTGCCGCTTGTCGCCGGTCCATTGACCGGCTTCTTCCATGTAGCGGTAGGCCTCGAGAGTCAGTCCCGTGCCGCGGGCGACGTCCTCGGCGTGGACTCCACGGGCGATGCGGTGCTCGCGCAAGGTGCGGGGACGGCCCATGAGTTCGCTCGGGTGGCACCACAAGGCACCGGCCAGGGCGGTGAGCTCATTCGTGTCCGGTAGAACGGTGCCACGTTCCCATGCGGTGACGTGGTCGGGGGTGATGTGAGTCATGCCGAAGGAGGCTCGCATGCCGTAGGCGACGTGGCCGGGAGCCATGCCGAGCTTTTCGCGCAGGGCGCGGGCCGCGCGTGCGTTGAAGGGGAGCGGTGGGTGCACGCACAGAGCGTAGGGGAGTTGTCACCGACACATGACCACTGTCGCCTGCATCATGTTTTGGCGCCATAGGTCGCCGGTGATTCCGTAGGATCCGACAGAGGCACTTCGCCGTCAACCGCCGGACGGTCGCGACAGGATTGCGCATCTTGCCCTGCCGCGTATGATCCGCTCGCACGGTGCCACACGTGTGTTCGCACAATTGCCTGCCACCCGCTTCAGGCGGCACCGGCCACGCCATCCCCACTCATCTGTAGGTCCAGGAGACGCAGTCATGCACCCCAGTACGACCAGCCCGGCCGACGCGCCGCCCACCAGGCCCGGCGGGCCTCTCGACCGGTTCTTCCGCATCAGCGAACGCGGCTCGACCTACAGCCGGGAGATACGCGGCGGGTTCGCCACCTTCTTCACCATGGCGTACATCCTCGTGCTCAACCCGATCATCCTCGGCGGCGCCGAGGACAAGTTCGGCGAGCAACTGGACCCCGTCCAGCTGGTCACCGCCACGGCGCTGGTGGCTGCGGTGATGACCTTGATCATGGGTGTGGGCGGCAACCTACCGCTCGCCCTGGCCGCGGGCCTGGGGATCAACGCCGTCGTCGCCTACCAGGTCGCCCCCCTGATGAGTTGGGACGACGCGATGGGCCTCATCGTGCTCGAAGGGCTACTGATCTGCGTACTGGTGATGACAGGTCTGCGCGAGGCCATCATGCACGCGATCCCGCAACCCCTCAAGCAAGCCATCAGCGTCGGCATCGGCCTGTTCATCGCCTTCATCGGCTTCGTGGACGCAGGGTTCGTCACCCGCCTACCGGATGCCGCGAACTCCACCGTGCCCGTCCAGCTCGGCACCGGCAGCCTCGCCGGCTGGCCCATGCTCGTCTTCTGCCTCGGCGTGCTCGTGACGGTCGTCCTCCTCGCACGCAAGGTCAAGGGCGCCATCCTCATCAGCATCGTTCTGATGACCATCTTCGCCCTCATCATCAACGAGGTCGCCGAGGTCAAGTCCTGGGGCCTGACCTCTCCCGCCCTGCCTGACCAGCCCGTCGCCGCTCCCGACTTCGGGCTGCTGGGCAAATTCGACCTGTTGGGCTCGTTCGGACAGGTCAGTGTCCTGACCGTCGTCCTGCTCGTCTTCACCCTCATCCTGTCCGACTTCTTCGACACGATGGGCACGGTTGTCGGTGTCACCGCCGAGGCCGGACTCCTCGACGAACGTGGCCAGGTCCCGGGCCTGGGACGCGTGCTGCTCATCGACGGCGCAGCCGCCGTCGCCGGAGGCGTCTCCTCCTCCTCATCCGCCACCACCTACATCGAATCCGCCGCCGGTGTCGGCGAAGGCGCCCGTACCGGCTTCGCCAACCTCATCACCGGCGGCCTGTTCGCTCTCGCCCTTCTCTTCACCCCGGTCCTGACCATCGTGCCCCTCCAGGCCGCGTCCCCCGCGCTCGTCGTGGTCGGATTCCTGATGATGACCCAGGTCAAACACATCGACTGGGACCGCTACGAACTCGCCATTCCCGCCTTCCTCACCATCGTCGTCATGCCGTTCACCTACTCCATCACCAACGGCATCGGCGTCGGCTTCATCAGCTACGTGATCATCAAGGCGTGCCTGGGCAAGGTTCGGGAAGTCCACTGGCTGCTCTGGGGCACCACAGCCCTCTTCTTCGTCTACTTCAGCATCGACCCGCTGAAGCAGCTCCTCGGTCTCAAGTAACGACGGAAATCCACCACCGGGGGTAGCCTCGTCCACACTCGTCCAGGCCACCCCGGTGCATTTAGAATCTGCGCATTCTGGAGAGCAGCGGTCTGGTCGAGGGCGCGTGCACCTCACCGTCCCGCCGCGGGTCGAGTACTCCCGGCCACGTCCTCTTATCCGATTGCCGTGCCTGGCCGTCTGCAGGACGATGCAGGGATGCGCTTTTCCATCAACATCCCCAACTTCGGGGACTTCGCTGATGCCAGGACAGTGGCGACTGTTGCCGCAGCCGCGGAGCAGGCAGGCTGGGACGGGTTGTTCGTCTGGGACCACGTTGTGCACAGACGGCATGAGCGGCCGTTCGGGGACCCTTGGATGTTGCTGACCGCTGCGGCGCTGGCGACGTCGCGGATCAGGCTGGGTACGCTGGTCACTCCGGTCGCCCGGCGGCGCCCGCAGGATCTGGCCCGACAAGTGGCCACTTTGGACGCGCTCAGCGGCGGAAGAGTGACCTTCGGAGCCGGTCTGGGCGGTCCCATCGAGGACGAGTACGGCAGCTTCGGCGACACAACCGACCCCGTCGTACTGGCCCAGCGCCTCGACGAGGGACTGGAGCTGCTGCAACGCTACTGGTCGGGCGAGCCCGTAACCCACAGCGGGCAGCACTACCAGGTACAAGGCGTGACCTTGCTGCCCGCCACCGCGCAACGCCCCCGACCGCCGATCTGGATCGCTGGCTTCTGGCCGAACCGCCCGCCGATGCGCCGCGCCGCCCGCTGGGACGGCGCGGTCCCATTGTTCGCTTCCGCCCGGCACGGCCACATTCCGCCCGTCGACCAGGTCCGCGAACTGGTCGCCCACCTTCAGCAGCACCGCGACGCCGAGAAGAACAGTCCCTTCGAGATCGTTCTCGGCGGCGCGACTCCCGGCAAGGGCGCCGAGGCGCGCGATGTGGTCGGCCCCTTGCTGGACGCCGGCGCCACCTGGTGGGACGAACGGCAGCTCCAGGACAGCGATGAACTCGACCAGCTCACGCCGGTGCTGCGCCGCATTGAGCAGGGACCACCGATTCTCTAGGCGGTCAGCCGCTCCGCCTCGACCACACTGGTGGCCGAGGCCGGCAGCAGGTGGGACTTGCCGGTCCGGAGTAGGCTCAAGCCGGCGACGTCAGGCGGCCGCCCGTCGAGCGTTCGCCACCTCCAGCGCCGTCCAGGCCATCGCCGTGGCACCAGGATCGCGACGATGGGAGTATCGAGAGCACGTAGAGGCAGAGCACTCGGTGCACGACCTGCTTGGTGGCCTTCGCGGCGTACGCCGCGGGCTTCTCGGACTCGGCGGCCGCGATCATGGCGATCTCGGCCGCCGAGCAGCCAGCCGGGCACCGGCACGTACTTGCTGAGGATACCGGCCCCGGCGACCACCGGGTTCGTCACCCAGCTGTGTGACGAAGAGGCGGCCGCGGAGACGGTGGAGACTCTGCTGCGACACGCGCCGCTGACCATGTGGGTAGCGAAGGAGCGGTGCTGCGGCTGCGGCTGCGGCTGCGGAGGAGTGTGCTGCCGGACGGGGACGACATCGTCTCCACGGTGTTCGGGAGTGGACGACTCCCTCACAGGGTGGAGGCGTTCCTCGGCAAAAAAAAGTTGAAGTGGACCGGCCCGCCGGTCGCTTGAGGCTCCCGGACAGGGCTCCGGCCCACAGCCGCAGCGGCGGCTGTGGGCCGGGCCCTGTCCGGCGTACGCCCGTTATTTGCCCATACCCGCCATCTGGCCCTTGATCAGGTGGCGTTGGGTGATCAGGAAGACCACCACGACCGGGATGGTGGCCACCATGGCGATGGCCAGCTTCAGCGGGAGCTGCTGCCCCTCCCCCAGTGCGCCGCTGACGAGCCGGGCGAGTCCCAGGGTGAGGGTCTCGTACTGCGGGCTGGAGGTGGCGACGAGGAAGTGGTTGAACTCGTTCCACGAGCCCTGGAAGGAGAGGATCGCCAGCGTGATGAGGGCGGGGCGGACCATGGGGAGGACCACGTGGGCCCAGGTACGCAGCACGCTCGCACCGTCGATGCGGGCCGCCTCCTCCACCTCGTGCGGGACCTGCTCGAACGCCTGCTTCATCAGAAAGATGCCCATGGCGTCGGCGAGCAGCGGCAGGATCATGCCGGAGTAGGCGTCGTACATGGTGAGTTCTCGCAGCAGCAAGAACTTAGGGATCATCAAGACGACGGCGGGCACCGCCATCACCGCGAGCACGCCGGTGAACACGGCACCGCGGCCGCGCCAGCGGAGCCGGGCGAGAGCGTAGCCGGCCATGGAGTCGATGACCAGCCGGCCGGCGGTGACGCAGAGGGTAACGAAAGCGGAGTTGCCGAACCAGCGGAGCACGTCGACGTTGGGGTCGGTGGCGATGCGCTCGTAGCCGGTGGTGTCGACGGGCTGCGGAATCAGCGACAGCGGGTGGGCGACGGCGTCGGCGTCCGTCTTGAATGACGTGGCCAGCTGGATGAGGAACGGCCCGAGGTAGAACAGCGCGCCGAGAATCAGCACGCCGTAGCCGAGGGTACGGCCGGCGGCGCGGGCCCGCAGGCGGGACACCGGAAGAGGTCGGGGGCTGCGTGGGGAGTCCGCGGGCGGAGTGGGCGCGGACGGGGCGAGAGCGGTCACTGGTTCCTCCCGTCCCGCAGCAGCCAGCGCTGCAATGAGGTGAGTACGACGATCAGCAGGAAGAGCATGAAGGCGATGGCCGCCCCGAGGCCGTACGAGCCTTCGGCGAAGGACTGCTGGTAGGACAGGTACGCCGGGGTGAGCGTGGTCTTGGCGGGGTTGCCCTGGCTCATCACGTACACCTGGTCGAAAACCTGCCAGGTGGAGATGAGTCCGAGCGTGGTCACCAGGAAGACGGTGGGCATCAGCATCGGCACGGTGACCCGGGTGAACCGCTGCCACCAGCCCGCGCCGTCGACGAGGGCTGCCTCCTGGACGTTGTCGGGAAGATTCTGCAGGGCGGCGAGGAACAGCAGCATGTACGTGCCGGAGGTCGTCCACACCACGAGGGCGATGATGGCCGTCATGGCGACGGACGGGCCGGACAGCCAGTCCCACAGCGACAGTCCGCCGAGGGTGGTGTCCTGCAAGACGCCGGGGGCGCCGATGCCAGCGGTGGTGAGCAGTTCGTGGAGCACGCCGCGCGAGTCGGTGAACCAGTTCGGCCCGTCGATTCCCACCGTACGCAGCAGCCCGTTGACCGTTCCCGTACCCGTGAAGAGGAAGAGGAAGACGACGGATATGGCGACGGATGAGGTGATGGAGGGGAAGTAGAAGACGGAGCGGAAGAACGCCTGGCCGCGCAGGACACGATTGTTGACGACGACCGCGAGGAACAGAGCGAGGAACGTCTGCAGCGGCACGACCAGCAGCACGAAGTACATGGTGTTGCGGACGCTGGTCATGAAGTCGGTGCGGGCAAGCCCGTCCTCGCTGAGCAGCTGCGTGTAGTTGTCGAGGCCGACGAAGGGGGCGTCGCCGGACAGTGGGCTGTAGGTGCCGTCCCAGTCGAGCAGGCTGACGTACAGCGCGAGCGCTGCGGGCACGACGAGGAACACGAAGAGCGCGACGAGGGCGGGGGCGACGAACAGCCAGCCGGCGCCGTTCTCGCGCGCGCTGCGTCCCGGGGTACCGCTGCCGGAACCCGCCATTTTGCGAGGCGACCTGGGCCGGGCGGGAGCGGGGGGTGCCGCCACCGGCACGCCGGTCGGGTCGGGTGCTGTCTGCTTCACCGGTCGGCCCCCTTCAGTGCCTGTTCGGCGTTCCGCTGTACCCGGGCGAGCATCTTCTTCGGGTCCTCACCCTTGGTGAGGCGGAGGAGCTGGGCGTCGAAGTCGTCCTGGACAGGGCCGAGTCCGGCGCCGGTCAGTTCGCCCTGGGCGTACGGGGCGCCGTCAAGGAAACCCTTGAACTCGGGGTTGTCCGCGCCGAAGCCGGCGGCGGCCTTCTCGTTGGCGGGGATGACGCCCATGGCGTCGCCAATGCGCCGCTGGGAGCGTTCACTCATCAGGTGGTTGACGAGACTGACGGACGCCTTCTGCTTGTCGCTGCGCTCCGGGATGCCCCAGCAGTTGGTGAATGACAGGGTGCCCTCACCTGCGGGCCCCTTGGGGAGTTCGACGGCGCGCCAGTTGCGGTCGGGGAAGTCGGCGTCGAGTGCGCCGACGGCCCATGCGCCCTCAATGGTCATGGCGGCGCTGCCCTTGCCCAGTGCCTCGCCGCCCCAGCCTGCGTCGACGGTGGACGAGAAGGCGGCGCTGCCGGAACTCAGCAGCTTCTGTACGTACCGCAGGGCGCGCAAATTCTCCAGGGTGTCGACGGTGGCCTTGCGTCCCGACTCGTCGACGAACCAGCCGCCGGACTGCTTCATGAAGACGCCGATGCGCTTGGTGGTGTCGTCGAAGGCCAGGCCGACGCGCTTGCCCGTGGTCAGCTTCTCTGCCACGGTGGCGAGTTCGGCCCAGGTGGTGGGGATGTCCGCCTCGGTGAGCCCGGCCTCCTTCCACGCGTCGGTGTCGATCATCAGCGCGAGGGTGGAGAAGTCCTTGGGCGCGCAGTAGAGGCGATCGTCCTGGGAGAAGATCTCGCGCAGGTTGGGGTAGATGTCGTCCTCCACCTTCAGCTTGCTGCCGTACGCGTGCAGGGATCCGCTGTCGGCGTACCGGGAGAAGCTCGCGGGCGCCAGGTAGAACAGGTCGGGCGGGGAGCCGCCGGCGAACGACTGGCCCAGCTGCTGCTCCAGTTCCGCCGCGCGTACCAGCTGCACTTTGTTGCCGGTGCGCGCGGCCCATTCGCCGGTGAGCTCGCGGGTGATGCGGGTCTCGGCGGTAGTGCCGGAGCCGATGAGGACCTGCAGTGTGACGGTGCCTTCCTGCTGCTTGACCTGGGACTCGTACCCGCTGCCGCAGGCGGTGAGGGAGGCAAGCAGGGCGAGGGTCACGGCGAGCGGGCCGGTACGGCGGGCACGAATGCTCTCCAGCGGTATTCGGAGTCGACTCACTGTCCCTCCTCTCGCGTATCGGTGGGGTGAGTGGTCGCGTGAGGGATCGGGGGCGGGGCGGGATGGGCAGTGGGGCGGCCGGCACTGCTGCCGCGGACGACGAGTTCCGGGGAGAACAGCTCGCCTGACGCCGCCAGGCCTTCGGCTGCGTCCGGCGCGTCGAGCAGCTGCACCATGCGCCGGGCGATACGGGCCACGGGCTGGCGCACGCTGGTCAGTCCGGGGACGGCGACGGAGGCGCTGGGGCTGTCGTCGAAGCCGGTGACGGCGACGTCGGTGCCGGGCCGCAGGCCGTGCACGGCGAGTTCGGCCTGGACGCCGAGGGCGAGGGCGTCGTTCGCGGCGACCAGCGCCGTGGGGCGGTCGGGAAGGGCTAGGAAGCGGCGGGCGGCGCGAGCGCCGTCGTGGTGCTCGTCGACGCAGCGCAGCAGCAGGTCGTCGCGGGCCTCGTGGCCGGCTTCCGCGCAGCCCTTCCGCCAGCCCGCGGCGCGGTCCTCGCCGACCGGGTTGTGTTCGGGCAAGCCGAGGAAGGCGATGCGTTCGTGGCCCTGGGCAGCGAGATGCCGTACGACCTGGGCGGTGCCCTCGGCGCCGTCGACATCGGCCCAGGGGCCCGGCTGGTCGCCGATCCAGGTACGGCCGAAGGAGGCGAAGGGGACATCGCGGGCGGCGAGCCAGGCGTGCCGGGGGTCGGCGACCTGGGTGTCGCTGAGGACGAATCCGTCGACGGCACTGCGGGCGAGCAAATCCTCGTAGACGGCCAGCCCGGCCTCGCCCGCGGGGGCGGTGAACAGCAGCAGATGGCGGCCGCTCTCCTCGACCTCGGCNNTCGTCCATGAACGCGTTGACGGAACCGGCGCGTTGGGATACCACGCAGTAGCCGATCAGCCCGCTGGAGCGGGTCCGCAGGCCACGGGCACTGGTGTGCGGGCGGTAGCCGAGCGCGTCTATGGTCGCGCGGACGTGCTGCAGCGTCTCGGGGCGGAGTTTCTCCGGGGCGTTGAGTGCGTTGGAGACGGTCTGCCGGGAGACGCCCGCGTGTGCCGCGACCTGTTCGAGCGTCGTTGCTCTGGGCACGGTGCCTTCCTTTCCAATGAGGTCTGGCGCCGCGGTGGGAGTGCGTGCCAGACTCGGCCCGCCGATATGAACGTTCAAATAAAGGAGCGAGTCCTGCTGTTTGAACGTTCATATCGGCGGGACAAAGACTGAGTCGATCTCGGCGTGGTGTCAAGCAATCGGACAAGATCGATTGCTCAACAACCGCCGGGCACGACGCACGCACGCAGGAGGAACTTCATGGCCGAGGGCCAGCAGCCCGCGCTGCACGACCTGACTACGGTGCTCCGCGCACCGGACGTCGCCATCAGCGCACCCGACGGACAGATCCACGCGACCGGCGCGCACGGTCTGTACCGGCACGACCGGCGCATCCTGGCCCTGCTGGAGGCGGGCGTCGAAGAGGCCGAACTGGTGCCGACGGGTGCGCGGGCGACCGGCGCCGAGCAGGTGGTCTTCCAGGGCACCGTACGGAAGCACACCGACCGCACCCTGGATCCGATGCTGCGATACGTACGGGAACGGCAGGTCGGCGAGGAGACCGACCGCGGACGGGACAAAGGCCAGGGCCAGTGCCAGCACCGAGGCCCCCGCCGGGACCTGGACGCCGACGACCGCCCGGTTGAGGTACTGCGGGAGTCGTGGACCGTGCACAACGCCACCGAAGCCCCCGCCGAACTGGCCTTCTTCGTCACCTCGGCCGGCGACTTCGCCGCCATGGACGCGGTGAAGTCCGGCGCCCCCGCCGCCCTCGTCCCGCCGGACGCCGGCCGCGAAGGCGCCCGCTGGACGCTGGGCGGGACGACAGTGCGGCTCGTACCGGAGCGGGCCGCCGACGAGGTGACCGCCGCAGACGGCGTGGTGCGCTGGGTGTGGCGGGTCACCGTGCCTGCCAGGGGCAGTTGGCAGCTGCGGCTGACCGCCACGCAGTACGAGGACAGCAGCCACCGCAGCCCCGAGGAGCCTGTCCCGTTCCTGCCGCCGCGCCCCGTCCGCCCCCTCGCGCTCACCCCGCCCGCGTCCGTGACGGCGGCAGGTGGCGATGCCGTACGGCTGCTGGGGCGCGGCCTGGAGGACCTGGACGGGCTGCTGCTCGCCGACCCGGACAGCACCGACGACAGCTTCCTCGCGGCCGGCAGCCCCTGGTTCTTCACGCTGTTCGGGCGGGACTCGATCTGGGCGGCGCGTTTCCTGCTGCCGCTGAGCACCGAGCTGGCCGGGGGCACGCTGCGGGTCCTGGCTGCCCGGCAGGGCACGCGGTACGACGCCCGTACCGAGGAGCAGCCGGGCCGTATCCCGCACGAGATCCGGCGGGCGCCGGTCGACATCGACGACCCGGACAAGTCGAAGCGGTTGTACGTGCCGCCGCTGTACTACGGCACGATCGACGCCACCCCGCTGTGGGTGTGCCTGCTGCGGGACGCGTGGCGCGCGGGCCTGCCGGACGCCGAGGTGGCAGAACTGCTGCCCACGCTGCGCGCGGCGCTGAAGTGGCAGACCGGGCCGGGCGATCCGGACGGTGACGGCTTCTGCGAGTACCAGGGCTCGGAAGGCAACGGCCTGTCCAACCAGGGCTGGAAGGACTCCGGGGACGGGATCCGCTGGGCCGACGGCACGATCGCGCGGCGGCCGCTGGCTCTGTGCGAGGTACAGGGGTACGCGCACGAGGCGGCGCTGGCCGGCGCCGAACTGCTGGACGCGTTCGCCGGGAAGGAGACCGGCGAGGGTGAGCGGTGGCGGTCGTGGGCGGCGGAGCTGCGGGACCGCTTCCGGGAGGCGTTCTGGGTGACCGACGAGCACGGGACGTACCCGGTGATCGCGCTGGACGGCGACAAGCGGGCGGTGACTGGACCGTCGTCCAACATGGCGCACCTGTTGGGCACCGGGCTGCTGAACGAGGAGGAGAGCGCGCTGGTGGCGGAGCATCTCGCGGGTCCGGCACTGAACAGCGGGTACGGGCTGCGGACGCTGTCGTCCCGTACGGACGGCTACAACCCGCTCAGCTACCACTGCGGCAGCGTCTGGCCGCACGACACCGCGATCGCGGTGCTCGGGCTGGCCTCCGAGGGCCACCACAAGCAGGCGCGGGCGCTGGCGGAGGGCCTGCTGCGGGCGGGGGTCGCGTTCGGCTACCGGATGCCGGAGCTGTTCGGCGGCACTGACCACGCCGCGGGCGAGCCGGTGCTGGCGTACCCGGCGTCATGCAGGCCGCAGGCATGGTCGGCGGCGGGCGGGGTCGCGGTGGCCGGGTATCTTGCGGGGTGGCCGTCGGTGCCGCTCGCGCGGGACTGACGCGCGGGGCCGTGGGGGCCCGGCAGCGAGTGA
>DOWQ01000192.1 GCA_003519485.1 Streptomyces sp.
GTTGGGCCACGGTGCTGGGCACCGGCCCGGCGGGCGAGGAGCACGGGCGGCGTTCGGCACTGCTGTCGACGGCGGCCGCCTTCGAATCCGTGACCGACGAGTTCACGTTCGTCATCGGCCCGGTGCTGGCGACGGGGCTGTGCACCGTCGTGCACCCGGCCGGCGGCCTGGTCGCCGAGGGCGTCCTGAGCCTGGTCGGCGGCCTGCTCTTCGCGGCGCAGCGGCGCAGCCAGCCGGCCCCGAACCGTACCGCCGGGGGCGGTCGGGCCGGCGCGACCCGAAAGGGCCGGGGCGGCGCGGCCGTACGTGCGAAGCCGGCCTCGGCACTCGCCGTGCCGGGCGTCCGGGTACTGGCGGTGGTCTTCCTCGGGATCGGCTCGGTCTTCGGCGGTATGCAGGTCTCGCTGACCGCCTTCACCGAGGAGATCGGCCAGCCGGGCCTGAACGGCGTGCTGTACGGCACCTTCGCCGCCGGAAACATGCTGGCGGGCCTCGCCTGCGGCGCCATCGCCTGGCGGAAGTCGCCGCAGCGGCGGCTGCTGACCTCGTACGCGGCGCTGGCGCTGGCGGCCTCCGGGCTGTGGGCCGTCGGCTCGCCGCTGCCGCTGGCCGCGCTGGGGCTGCTGGTCGGGCTGTTCATCGCCCCGGCGATCGTCACCGGTTACACCCTGGTCGAATCGCTCGTCCCGGCGACCGCGCGGACCGAGGCGTTCACCTGGCTGACCGGAGCGGTCGCGCTGGGGCAGGCCGTGGCAGCCATGGCGGCCGGCCGGCTCTCCGACGGCTTCGGCGCGAGCGCGGGATTCACCGTGCCGTTGGCCGGTACGGTGCTCGCGCTGGTGATCGCGCTGGCGCTGCGCGGACGGCTCGTACCGGCGCCTGCGGGGCGCACGGTGGCACGTGGGGTGGGTCACCGTACGCCGGTCGCGGTGGACTGAAGCCGTGGAATGCTGCACTATGAAGCGTCGTTAGCACTCAACGAGTAAGAGTGCCAGGAGGAGCAAGTGCCGACCTATCAGTACCAGTGCACCGCATGCGGCGAGGGCCTCGAAGCGGTGCAGAAGTTCACCGACGATGCACTCACGCAGTGCCCCGCGTGCGAGGGGCGCCTGCGCAAGGTGTTCTCGGCGGTCGGTGTCGTGTTCAAGGGCTCCGGGTTCTACCGGACGGACAGCCGCAGCGCGTCGCCCGGCAGCAGCCCGTCGAAGCCCGTGACGGCCAAGAGTGACAGCGCCGGTTCGTCGACCGCCGGTTCGGGCTCCGGCTCGAGCTCCGGTTCGGATTCCGGCTCCGGTTCGTCCTCCTCGTCGTCCTCGTCGTCCTCCGCCTCGAAGTCCTCGTCGAGCGGCTCCAGCGGTTCGTCGAGCGGCTCCTCGGCAGCCTGACACCGCCCGGCAGCACCGGCGCCGGTGCTGCCTGACGCCGCCCGGCGTCCGAAGACCGCAGCGGGCCCCGCACGTCCCCCACCGGGACGACGGGGCCCTTCGCTTCGCCCACCGGCCTTAGGCTGACGAGCATGGCGGAGACCAGCAGCGCGTACGCGGACAGAACGGGCCCCCGGGCGGACATAGGGGTCATCGGCGGCTCGGGGTTCTACTCCTTCCTCGATGATGTGACTGAAATCACGGTCGACACCCCGTACGGGGCCCCCAGCGACTCGCTCTTCCTCGGCGAGATCGAGGGCCGGAGCGTGGCCTTCCTCCCCCGGCACGGGCGCAAACACCACCTCCCGCCGCACCGGATCAATTACCGGGCGAACCTCTGGGCGCTGCGCTCCCTCGGCGCACGCCAGGTCCTCGGCCCGTGCGCGGTGGGCGGGCTGCGCGAGGAGTACGGGCCGGGCACGCTGCTCGTACCGGACCAGCTCGTCGACCGGACCAAGGCACGGCAGCAGACCTATTACGACGGTGAGGCCCTGCCGGACGGCTCGGTGCCGAACGTCGTGCACCCGACCTTCGCCGACCCGTACTGCCCGGTGGGGCGGCGGGCGGCCGTGCTGTCGGCCCGGGGGCTCGACTGGGAGCCGGTGGACGGCGGGACGCTCGTGGTGATCGAGGGTCCGCGCTTCTCGACCCGGGCGGAATCGCGCTGGCATGCCGCGCAGGGCTGGTCGGTGGTCGGCATGACCGGCCATCCGGAGGCCGTGCTCGCCCGTGAACTGGGGCTCTGCTACACCTCTCTGACGCTGGTGACCGACCTGGACGCCGGGGCCGAGACGGGCCAGGGCGTCTCACAGGAGGAGGTGATGCGGGTGTTCGCCGAGAACATCGGGCGGCTGCGGTCGGTGCTCTTCGACACCGTCGGCACACTGCCGGACAACGGCGCCCGCAACTGCCTGTGCACCTCGGCGCTGGACGGGCTCGACACTGGGATCATCCTGCCCTGAGGGGCGGTTGGGGCGCGTGTGGGTGGTTGAGTTGTCCACAGCGCGGGGGGTGTCCACAGGCTCCGGCGCGATCGGCGCCGGCCGTGCATCGTGGGGACCGGAAACAGAACCGGCTCTCTTCACAGCAGGTGGTGGCCCTGATGTCCGAGCATTCCCGCACGTCCCCGCCCCTCTCCCCGTCCCCGTCCCCGTCCCCGCCCTCTTTCCCGCCTCTTTCCTTGCAGGTCTCCCCGCCCCCCGCTGCGTTCCCGCGGCCGGCCGGCTCACAGCGGTACGGCGGCGCAGGCTCGTACGCCGACACCGGCTCGTACGGGGGTTCCTCGGGCGCGTACGAGAGCTCGGGCGCGTACGGCGGCTCAGGCCCGCACGGGAGCTCCGGCGCGGTACCGGACGGTCCGCCGCGGCCGGCTCCGCCGCTGTGCGGGGTGCCGCAGTTCGGGCCGTTGCGCCTCGGTGGCGGCCGGTGGTGGTCGCGGCGGACGGTGTGCCGGCGGCGGGCTGCCGCCGCGGCCCTGGCGATGACGGCGGCGGCTCTGGCGTCCGCCGCTTACGAGAAGTTCACCGGTACGTGACCGCCCGGCTGGACAGCGCGCGCCCGGCCTGACGTACATTGCCCACTCGTACGTTCCGGAGTGTTCTGTTCCGATCAACTGCTCAACGAAAGAGGCACCGCGGTGACCGAGGAGAAGGAAAGCGTGTGGGAAGGCTTCAAGGCATTCCTTATGCGCGGGAATGTCATCGATCTCGCGGTCGCGGTCGTCATTGGCGCCGCGTTCACCAATGTGGTGAACGCCGTGGTCAAGGGCCTCATCAATCCGCTCGTGGGTGCCTTCGGCACGCGGGACCTCGACCAGTACAGCTCCTGCCTCGACGGTCCCTGTGAGACCAATGCGGCGGGCGAGGTCGTCAGCGGCATCCCGATCATGTGGGGCACGGTGCTCAGTGCCACGCTCAGCTTCCTGATCACCGCGGCGGTCGTCTACTTCCTCATGGTGCTTCCCATGTCGAAGTACCTGGCCCGCAGGGCGGCCAAGCTGAAGCAGGAGCAGGCGGAGCAGGCCGAGGTCGAGGCGGCCGAGATCGTGCTGCTGCGGGAAATCCGCGACGAGCTCGTCTCCCAGCGCGGCGGCTCGGCGACGAACGGCGCTCCGGCCGGCACGTGACCTCCGGGCTCAAATGTGGTGCGGCGGCTTCTCGCTGAGGAAGCGGGCGAGATCCGCGGCCCCGTCGCCGTCGGCCGGCCGGTCACCCCAGCCGCGGTCCGTGTCATCGGCGGAGGTCCGCCCGAGCGGGTCGTCGAAGTCCAGTGCGGCGGCGGGGTCACGCGGTGCGGGGTTGGAATCGACAGTGCTCATCCGTCAAGAATACGACCGGTCCGCCCCCGCACACCGGCCCAGCACGCGTGCGACCGGGCACACCCGCCGCCCGGGCTGTCCCGCGGTCCCGTACGGCAGTGCCGGTACCCGCCGGGCCCCCGCCGAGCTCCAGTGCCGGCCGGCTTCAGCGGCCTCGTACCGGCAGGCTCGTACGGCACTGGCTGAGCTGCGCGCTCCGCGGGCCCGGTGCCCGGCCGAGGTCCGGTGCCGTCGGGCCACGTCGGGTCCGTGCCGTACGGTCCGGGGCGGTTCCACGAGCCACCGGCGAGGGCCCCGGCTCGTTGCCGGGGCCCTCGGTAGCCGCTTGCGGGTCCATGGCGCGGCCGTCGCCCGGACGTGACGGCACCTCCGCGCCGGGCGGGCGTGGAGGTGCCGTCACCGCCTCCGCGGGTTCAGAGGGTGGCCGGGGCCTTCCGCTCGTTCCCGGTACCGGGGACAGCCGCGTCGGTGGCGGCCGGTGCGAGGGTGTGCGCGCGGCCGCGCATCCCCTTGAGCAGGATCACCAGCCCCGCGCTGACGACCGTACCGACCGCGACGGCCACCAGGTACAGCAGCGGACCGCCGATCAGCGGGACCACGAAGACACCGCCGTGCGGTGCCCGGAGCGTCGCCCCGAAGGCCATCGACAGGGCGCCGGTGACCGCACCGCCCGCCATCGCGGAGGGAATCACTCGCAGCGGGTCGGCCGCCGCGAACGGGATCGCGCCCTCCGTGATGAAGGAGGCGCCCAGCACCCAGGCCGCCTTGCCGTTCTCCCGCTCCGCCTTGGTGAAGAGCCGGCCGCGAACCGCCGTCGCCAGCGCCATCGCGAGCGGCGGGACCATGCCGGCGGCCATCACCGCGGCCATGACCTTGAGGCTGCCGCTGTTCGGGTCGGCGAGGCCGCCGACCGCGAAGGTGTACGCGACCTTGTTGAGCGGTCCGCCGAGGTCGAAGCACATCATCAGGCCCAGGACGATGCCCAGGATGATCGCGTTGGACCCGGAGAGGCCGCCGAGCCAACCGGTCAGCGCCCGCTGGAGAGCGGCGATCGGCTCGCCGATCACCACGAACATCAGGAAGCCGACGATCACGGACCCGACCAGCGGGAGCACCAGGACCGGCATGATGCCGCGGAGGTTCGCCGGAATCCGCACCCGCTGGACCGCCATCACCACCGCGCCCGCGATGAGACCGGCGACGAGACCGCCGAGGAAGCCCGCCTCGATGGTGACGGCGACGGAACCGCCGACAAAGCCCGGCACCAGCCCTGGACGGTCGGCCATGCCGTAGGCGATGTACCCGGCCAGCACGGGCACCAGGAAAGCGAACGCCGCGCCGCCGATCTGGTTGAGCAGGGCGGCCCAGCTCTCGGTCTCGGTCCAGACGAAGTGCTCGGCGACGGACTTCGCCTCGGTGATGTCGTAGCCGCCGAGCGCGAAGGAGAGCGCGATGAGCAGCCCGCCCGCGGCCACGAACGGCACCATGTAGCTGACGCCGCTCATCAGGTAGCGGCGGAGCCGCGGGCCGAAGCCCTCGTCCGCGCCCGTGCCCGAGTCGGTTCCGTGGCCGTCTCCGTCGCGGCTTCCGGACGCCCCCGCCGCCGCGGTGGCCTCGCCGCGCTCGGCCTTGGCCCGTACTTCCGCGACGAGTTCCGCGGGCCGGTTGATGCCGGCCTTCACCCCGGCGTCGACCGTGGGCTTCCCGGCGAACCGGGCCTTCTCGCGCACCTCCACGTCGTGCGCGAAGATCACCGCGTCGGCGGCGGCGATCACGGCCGGGTCCAGTCTGGTGAAGCCGCCAGATCCCTGGGTCTCGACCACCAGCTCGACACCGGCGTCCCGCCCGGCCTGCTCCAGCGATTCCGCGGCCATGTAGGTGTGCGCGATGCCGGTGGGGCAGGAAGTGACGGCGACGATCCGGAAGGGCGGCGTCTCCGCGGTCGGGCCGTTCCCGGTCATCGTGCCGTCGGCCGCGCTCCCCTCGGGGGAGTCGCCGCCGGCCGCCGTGCCGGCCGCGGATTCGGACCCGGCCCCGGACTCGGACCCCGCCGTGCCGGCCTCCGCCGGCTCCTCCCCCGCCGCAGCCGGCTCGTCGCCACGGACCAGGGCCGCTGCCGCAGCCGCGTCGGCGGCCGTACGGAGAGCGCCCGTGAAGGTGTCGTCCATCAGCCGCCGGGCGAGCCCGGAGAGGATCGACAGGTGGTCGGCGTCGCCGCCCGTCGGGGCGGCGATCAGGAAGACGAGGTCGGCGGGGCCGTCCGCCGCGCCGAAGTCGATGCCGCTCCGGCTGCGGCCGAAGGCGAGCGTCGGCTCCGTCACATGCTCGCTGCGGCAGTGCGGGATGCCGATGCCGCCGTCCAGGCCGGTCGGCATCTGCGCCTCACGGGCGGCCACGTCGGCGAGGAAGCCCTCGAGGTCGGTGACCCGGCCCTCGGCGACCATCCGTTCGGCGAGCGACCGGGCGGCCTCTTCCTTGGTTCCGGCGGACAGGTCGAGATCGACCAGCTCCGCGGTGATCAGCTCACTCATCTCGTGGCTCCATTGATCGCACGGCGCCCGGGTACGGGCGGAGGGCTCTGGGTCATGGGCGGCGTTGGGGTCCGGGCGGGCACCGGCACCCAGATGGGCACCGGCACCCCGGTGGGCAAGGGCGCCCCGGTGGGTACGAACCGCGTNNTCGTCCCGGCAGTTCCAGGACGTACGGAGAGCCGGCGCGGTCACGGCACCGGCTCCGGCAGCGGGCGGTCGAGCGGATGGTCCGCCGGGACGCGCCGCGTCGCCACAACGGCCGACGGGACGAGATCCGCCGGAGTCGGCATGACGCTGCCCGGCAGCTGGACGGCGGCGGCGCCGTGGGCCACCGCCGCGGCGAGCGCCGCGG
>DOWQ01000072.1 GCA_003519485.1 Streptomyces sp.
AGCCCGCGGCCGGAGGCGCCGCCGAGCACGGCGACGACGAGGCGATCGCGCAGGCCGGGACGGCGCTCGAGCAGCTCGGCGGCCGCCCGCACGAGCACGTCCGGTGCCTTGAGTGGCTGGATGCGCCCGACGAAGAGCAGGACGACCGCGTCGCGGGCGATGCCGACCCGCTCACGGGCGGCGTCCCGGTCACCCGGCGTGAAGATGTCGAGGTCGACGCCCGGCGGCACGACGACGACCTTCGCCGGGTCCGCGTCGTAGTACTCGACGAGCTCGCTCGCCTCCCGCTCGGTGTTGGCCAGGAGCCGGTCGGCGATGTCGACGACCTGCGACTCGCCGATCTCGCGCCCGGCCGGCTCGGGGACGTCGTCCTCGGCCAGCTGGCGGTTCTTCACCCGGGCCATCGTGTGCATCGTGTGCACGAGCGGGACCTGCCACCGCTCGGCGACGAGCCACCCGACCTGCCCCGAGAGCCAGTAGTGCGAGTGCGCGACGTCGTAGTGGCCCGCGGGCACCATGGCGATCTCACGCATGATCCCGGCGGCGAAGGCGCACAGCTGCCCGGGCAGGTCCTCCTTGACCAGGCCCTCGTAGGGCCCGGCGTCGACGTGGCGCACGGTGACCCCGGGGAACATCTCGACCTCGTCGGGCAGGTCCGCCGCGGTGCGCCGGGTGAAGATGACGACCTCGACCCCGCGCCTCGCCAGCTCGCGGGCGGCCTCGACGACGTAGACGTTGAGGCCGCCGGCGTCACCCGTACCCGGCTGCGCCAGCGGCGAGGTGTGCACGCTGATCATCGCGACCCGGCGGACCTCCCGGCCGCTCGTGTGCTCACTCACTCTCGATCACCCTTCGGTAGCTCGTCACGGACAGCGTCGCCGACGGGGACCACGCGTGCAGGTCGGTGTGGCCCATCCGACGCAGGTCGACACCCCGGTGCGACCCCTCGGGACCGATGCCGACCAGGGTCCCGAGCTCGGTGCGGTACGCATCGCGCACGGGTGCCGGCCCGTCCCCGACCCACCACGCGCGCTTGCGGAGCGGCTGCTCCGGCAGGCCCGGCTGGCGGCCGACCGTGCCGAGCTCCTGGGCGGAGTGCACGACGACGGCGTCGGCCCCCTTCGCCGTGACCTCGAGGGTGAGGTACGAGCCGACGTACCGGACGGTGACGGTCGCGGGCAGCTCGCGGTCGTCGCCGGTGAGCCGGCCCGACCACGTGGCCTCCCCCGGCTGGATCGACAGGCGATCGATCTCGAGGTTGCTCAGCGCGTGCGAGATCTCCTCGTGGCGCTCCGTGCCGCGGCCCTCGACCTCGCCCTGCAGCGCGGAGACCGGCGAGCCGCCGCGCACCGTGCGGAAGAGCAGGCTGCCGCGGTTGGTCAGGCGCAACCCGCTCCCGTCGAGCTGGACCGCGCGCCCCTCGCCGAGGGTGACGACCCCGCTCGCCTCGGGCGCCACGACGAGCAGCCCGGGCTGCACCGGACGGACCCCCGAGTCACGGCCGAGGGCGGGCGGGACCCAGATGCTCAGGGCCAGCAGGAGGGCACCGCTCAGGGAGAGGAGCAGGGCCACCATGCTCCAGCTCACCCTCCGGTCCGCGTGCCACACCCCATCACCCTAGTTCGGCGCGGCGCCTACGCTGCCGACGTGCCCACCCAGCGCCCCCTCGGCAACATCACGCGCGGCACGACCAACCCCAACCGGTTGCGTCGGTGCGACCGCTGGCTGCTCGCGACCCACCGCGACCGCCTGACGAAGGGGGGACCTCCACACCTCGTCGACCTCGGCCACGGCGCGAGCGGCGTGACGACCGTCGAGTGGGCGGACCGGCTGGCCCCGGTGCGGCCGGACCTGCACGTCACCGGCCTGGAGATCGACCCGGAGCGGGTCGCCGCGGCCCAGGCGTGGGCGCGGTCGGGGGTGGACTTCGCACTCGGCGGCTTCGAGGTGCCGCTGCCGGGCGGCACCCGCCCCGAGCTGATCCGGGCGGCGAACGTGCTGCGGCAGTACGACGAGGACGAGGTCCGTGCCGTCTGGGACCGGCTGTGCGCACGGCTCGCGCCGGGCGGACTGCTGGTCGAAGGCACGTGCGACGAGATCGGGCGGCGCCACGTATGGGTCGCACTCGGCCCGGAGGGGGCGCGCACCGTCACCTTCGCAACCCGGCTCGGCTCCCTCGGCGCCCCCTCGGACCTGGCCGAACGCCTGCCCAAGGCGCTCATCCACCGGAACGTGCCGGGAGAGCCCGTGCACGCCTTTCTGCGCGACTTCGACCGCGCCTGGGCGGCCGCGGCTCCGTACGCGGCCTTCGGCGCCCGGCAGCGCTGGGTCCGCTCCGTACAGTCCCTGGCCGCCGGCTGGCCGCTGACGGACGGGCCGCAGCGCTGGCGGCAGGGTGAGGTCACCGTCCGCTGGGAGGCGCTGGCCCCGCGCTGAGCGGGGGGAGCCGCGCCCGCCGGGCTGCCGCTACGACAGGGTGCCGACCACCACGGATGCCGCTTCCGCGATTAGTTCGTTGTCGTAGTCGGCGTCCGCCTTGCTGCGGTTCGACAGGATCGCCACGACGATGGGAGCGGAGTCGGGGGGCCACACCACGGCGATGTCGTTGCGGGTGCCGTAGGTGCTGCCCGCCCCGGACTTGTCGCCGACCACCCAGTCCTCGGGCGTCCCGGCCCTGATGAGCTCGGCGCCGGTGGTGTTGGTCCGCATCCACTTCGTGAGCTGCGCGCGTTCGCCCTTGCCGAGGGCGTCTCCGAGAACGAACGCGCGCAGGTCCTCGGCCAGCGCCCGGGGGGTGCTCGTGTCACGCGTGGCGCCCGGGGTCCATTCGTTGAGCTGCGTCTCGTAGCGCTCCATCCGGGTGACGTCGTCGCCCATCTCCTCGAGCGCGGCGCCGAGGCCCTTGGGCCCGCCGAGCGCGTCGAACAGCAGATTGGCCGCGGTGTTGTCGCTGTGGCGGGTGGCGGCTTCGCACAGCTCGCCGAGGCTCATCCCGGTCCCGACGTGCTTCTCGGTCACGGGGGAGTATTCGACCAAGTCGTCCTCGGAGTACTTGATCACCCTGTTCAGCCCGCTCAGGGAGTACTTCTGCAGCACGGCACCGGCGGCCAGCGCCTTGAACGTGGAGGCGTACGCGAACCGCTCGCCGTCGTTGTAGGCCACCTCGTGCCCGGTGCCGGTGTCGATGGCGTAGATGCCCAGCCGCGCGTCGTACTCCCGCTCGAGATCCTTGAACTCGCGGACGAACGGCTTGCCGGTGGCACTCGGCCGTGGCTTCTCCGCGGACGGGGACGACGCATCGGCGGAACCGCTTTGTCCACAGGCCGCGAGCGGGCCGAGAGCGAGCATGGCGAGCGCACCGAGGACGGCGTGCCGGGCGCGGGGGTGCTGCATGGTCGGAACCTCCGGATCGTCCCCGTCGCGCGCGGAGCGCACGGGGAATGGACTGACCGGGCGTCTTGCCAAGGGCTCGGTCATGAGTGCCGGGACCACCCTCGTCTTTGGGCAACGCTGCGTCCAACAGGCGCACTTGCTGCCGCTCGCCGAGGCGGCGGTACGGGATTCGGCATGGCGACCGGCCCGACCGGCCGCGGACCCGGTGGGAGCGGGCGGCGCATTCGTCGGCGTGAGCGTCGCCAGGGCCGGTACGGGACCAGTGGCCGGGGGCGCCGGTGCGGGTGCCGGTGCGGGCGCGCGGACTCGGACCGCTCAGGCCGGGCCCAACACGTCGACCAGGGCGTCCACCAACGGACGGTCGCGGTCGTGGGTCAGCCGGAGGCGGGCCGCGGCGGGCGGCAGCCAGACGAGCCGGTCCACCTCGCGGTTGGGCACGAACTGCTCGTCCGGCAGCGCCTCCGCCGCCCAGTACGAGACCTGCTTGAGCCGGCCCTTGGCGAGGTAGTGCGTGGTCGGCAGCGAGGGGCCCGGCCGGCAGGACATGCCGGTCTCCTCGGCGACCTCGCGCAGCGCGCCGCTCAGCGCGCTCTCCTCCCGTTCGAGCTTGCCCTTCGGGTGCGACCAGTCGTCGTACTTCGGCCGGTGCACGAGAGCGATCTCGATCCCCGCCCCGGCCGCACCGCGCCGCCACAGCACGCACCCGGCTGCGAGGACCGGTCCGCCACCGGGGCCGTCGGGCGGGCCGTCCCCGCCGTCCGCGCGGTCATCCCGGCGGTCCGCGGGGTCGGCCACCGAGGTGATGATCCGGCGGCCCGGGGCATCGAGTCCGGGGT
>DOWQ01000535.1 GCA_003519485.1 Streptomyces sp.
GCCCCGGTCCGGCCCGTGTGCGGCGGCCCCGCCGCCCGTTACGGCCGGTCTCAGCCCGCCTGGGCCGTGGCCGCCTCGGATGCCTGCGCCTCGCCGCGGTTCACGATGCTGTTGAACGTGTAGTCGGCGACATCCTTGCCGGCCTGCCGGGCCCGGGTGTCGGCGCTGGTCACGTCCTGGCCGGAGGTGTAGCCGGCGACCGTGAAGTA
This sequence comes from Streptomyces sp., assembly GCA_003519485.1. Classification (GTDB taxonomy): domain Bacteria; phylum Actinomycetota; class Actinomycetes; order Streptomycetales; family Streptomycetaceae; genus Streptomyces. The sequence continues at coordinate 210 of DOWQ01000535.1, forward strand.
GGTGTAGCGGCCGACCGAGTTGGTGGTCAGCCGGCAGGCGGTCGAGCGGCAGAAGGCCGGTACGCCGCCGCCGGGCAGCGACTGGATGTTGCCGTTCGCCTGCTCCTTGGCCTGCTGCGCCTGCTTCTCGGTGCCGAAGACGGCGACGCCGACGGTGACGGCCACCCCGTCGCGCGAGTATGTGGCGCGAATCACCTGATCGCAGCCGTTTCCGGTGAGGGCCGGCGAGAGCCGGCCGGACGCGGCGGCCGCGCAGTTCGTGGCGTTGTCGGTCGAGCCCTGGGCGTACGAACGGCTCGACATCGTTATCTTGTCGCCGGGGAACAGCGTCTTCGCGTTGAGCGGCGCGGTGTCCTTCTCGGCGTCGGAGATGAAGTCGCGCGGGTCCGGCGGGGGCGGCGGCGACACCTCGGAGAAGGGCGGCTCGGGCTGCTCGGGCTCGCTCGGCAGGGCCTCCGGCGTGGGCAGACCCTGCGGGTCACGCTCCGTACCGCCGGAGTTGACGACCCCGACGGCGACGACCGTGGCGACCACGGCGGTGGCGAGAGCGCCGCCGCCGATCAGCATCCATTTGCGGCGCCGGTTCCGGGCAGCCGTCAGGTCCGCCATGGCGCCCCAGTCGGGCGTCGCTGAATCGTAGGAACCCCCGGGCCCGTGCGGCCCCCCTTGCCCAAAGCTCATGGCGGGCATCCTAAACCTGTTGGTGCGGGGCGCGCTGTCCGGTGACAATCGACTGCATGGGGCATGTGGATGTGGCGCACGTGGAGTACTACCTGCCGGACGGGCGGCCGCTGCTGGCGGACGTCTCGTTCCGGGTCGGTGAAGGCGCCGCGGTCGCGCTGGTCGGCGCCAACGGCGCGGGCAAGACGACGCTGTTGCGGCTGATCGCGGGCGAGTTGAAGCCGCACGGCGGCTCCGTGACGGTCAGCGGCGGCCTCGGGGTGATGTCGCAGTTCGTCGGGGTCCGGGGCACGTCCACGGCCGGGACCGACGCGGACGGCGGCGGAGACGGCGGTCAGCCCGGCGGAAGCACCGCGGCGGACGAGCCCACGCTGCGCGATCTGCTGGTGTCGGTCGCCCCGCAGCGGATCAGGGCGGCGGCCCGCGCCGTCGACGAGGCCGAGCACGCAATCATGACCCGGGACGACGAGGCCGCCCAGATGGCGTACGCGCAGGCCCTCAGCGACTGGGCCGAGGCGCGCGGCTACGAGACCGAGACCGTCTGGGACATGTGCACCATGGCCGCCCTGGGCGTGCCGTACGAGCGCGCCCAGTGGCGGGAGCTGGGCACCCTCTCCGGCGGTGAGCAGAAGCGGCTGGTGCTGGAGGCGCTGCTGCGCGGTCCCGAGCAGGTGCTGCTGCTGGACGAGCCGGACAACTACCTGGACGTCCCCGGCAAGCGCTGGCTGGAGGAGCGGCTCCGGGAGACGAAGAAGACGGTGCTGTTCGTCAGCCACGACCGGGAGCTGCTGGCCCGCTCCGCCGAGAAGATCGTCAGCGTCGAGCCGGGGGTGGCGGGCAGCGACGTCTGGGTGCACGGCGGCGGCTTCGCCACGTACCACCGGGCGCGCAAGGAGCGCTTCGCGCGCTTCGAGGAGCTCAAGCGCCGCTGGGAGGAGGAGCACGCCCGGCTGCGGGCGCTGGTGCTCCGGCTGCGGCAGCAGGCGGCGATCAGCCCCGACATGGCCTCGCGCTACCGGGCGATGCAGACCCGTTTCCGCAAGTTCGAGGAGGCCGGGCCGCCGCCGGAGCCGCCCCGGGAGCAGGACATCCGGATGCGGCTGCGCGGCGGCCGCACCGGCGTACGGGCCGTGACCTGCGAAAATCTCGAGCTGACCGGGCTGATGAGGCCCTTCTCGCTGGAGATCTACTACGGCGAGCGGGTCGCCGTCCTCGGCTCGAACGGCTCGGGGAAGTCCCACTTCCTGCGGCTGCTCGCCGGCGGCGAGGTGGCGCACACCGGCAGCTGGAAGCTCGGCGCCCGCGTCGTCCCCGGCCACTTCGCACAGACGCACGCCCACCCCGAGCTGGAGGGCCGGCCGCTGGTCGACATCCTCTGGACGGAATACGCCCGCGACCGGGGCGGCGCGATGAGCGTGCTGCGCCGCTACGAGCTGGAGCGGCAGGGCGACCAGCCGTTCGGGAAGCTCTCCGGCGGCCAGCAGGCACGCTTCCAGATCCTGCTGCTGGAGCTGGCGGGCACCACGGCGCTGCTGCTGGACGAGCCGACGGACAACCTGGACCTGGAGAGCGCGGAGGCGCTCCAGCAGGGCCTGGAGGCGTACGACGGCACGGTCGTCGCCGTGACGCACGACCGCTGGTTCGCACGGACCTTCGACCGGTACCTGGTCTTCGGCTCGGACGGTGTCGTACGGGAGACGGCGGAGCCGGTGTGGGACGAGACGCGGGTGGCCCGGGCGCGGTGACGGCAGTCCGCGCGCGGCCGGGCGGCGGCCGCCCGCCGGACGGGTGACGCGGTCCGCCGGGGTAGGCTTCGGCAGTCCGCCGGAGCGGTTCCTGGCGGGGGGCCGGGACCGGGCCGGGACGGGGTGTTTTGACCAGCATGGGCACGGCCCGGTATTCTGCTGGTTCGTTATGCGTATTGGCTTGCTCCATCTCACGTGGGTGGCCCTTACGCCGGCCACCGGGCCGATGACCAGCGGCAGTGTGCGGGAATGCGTCACCCGTATGCGCCAGGGCTGTCGTGATCGTCCAGGTGCCCTGTCAGGACCCACTCACTGAAGAAGCGAAGGCTAACGACCGTGCGTACGTACAGCCCCAAGCCCGGCGACGTCCAGCGTCAGTGGTTCGTCATCGACGCCACCGACGTTGTTCTCGGCCGCCTGGCCACCCAGGCCGCCACCCTTCTCCGTGGCAAGCACAAGCCGGTGTACGCGCCGCACGTTGACGCGGGTGACTTCGTCATCGTCATCAACGCCGACAAGGTGCACCTCTCCGGCAACAAGCGGACTCAGAAGATGGCGTACCGCCACTCGGGTTACCCGGGTGGTCTGCGCGCCGTCCGCTATGAGGACCTGCTCAAGAACAACCCGGAGAAGGCCGTGGAGAAGGCCATCAAGGGCATGATCCCCAAGAACACCCTGGGGCGTCAGGTCATCTCCAAGCTCAAGGTTTACGCAGGTCCCGAGCACCCGCACGCTGCGCAGCAGCCGGTTCCGTTCGAGATCACTCAGGTCGCGCAGTAGTCCCGGCCACACCCCCTAAGACGAAAAGAATCTGAGGAGAATCGTGGCCGAGACCACTGCAGAATCCCCCGTCGTCGAAAGCGAGGTCGTGGAGACGACCGAGACGCCCGACGTCGAGGAGTACACCACCGAGTCGCTCGCATCCCGCTTCGGCGACCCGCAGCCGGCCGCCGGCCTGGGTCGTCGCAAGAACGCGATCGCCCGTGTCCGCATCGTGCCGGGCAGCGGCAAGTGGAAGATCAACGGTCGCACCCTCGAGGGGTACTTCCCCAACAAGGTGCACCAGCAGGAAGTCAACGAGCCCTTCAAGGTGCTCGAGCTCGACGACCGTTACGACGTCGTCGCCCGCATCAGCGGTGGCGGTGTCTCCGGCCAGGCCGGCGCGCTGCGCCTGGGTGTCGCTCGTGCGCTGAACGAGGCGGACGGCGACAACAACCGCGCCCCGCTCAAGAAGGCCGGCTTCCTGAGCCGTGACGACCGTGCTGTCGAGCGCAAGAAGGCGGGCCTCAAGAAGGCCCGTAAGGCTCCGCAGTACAGCAAGCGCTAAGCGCTCGCGCTTTTGTTCGAACCGCCCCGGCGGCACGCTCTGTGCTGCCGGGGCGTTCGTCTATCGGCGGCCGGGGCGTTGTACAAAGAAGACGCTCAGGGGCTTTCAGACTCGGTGAAAAATCGGAGGACACCAGATGGGACGACTCTTCGGTACGGATGGCGTGCGCGGTGTCGCCAACGCGGACCTGACGGCCGAGCTGGCGCTCGGGCTGTCGGTCGCGGCGGCACATGTGCTGGCCGAGGCGGGCACGTTCGAGGGCCATCGGCCGACGGCTGTGGTGGGACGTGATCCGCGCGCGTCCGGAGAGTTCCTGGAGGCCGCCGTCGTGGCGGGCCTGGCGAGCGCGGGAGTGGACGTCCTGCGCGTCGGTGTGCTGCCCACCCCCGCGGTGGCGTATCTCACCGGCGCGCTGGGCGCCGACCTCGGTGTGATGCTGTCCGCCAGCCACAACCCGATGCCCGACAACGGCATCAAGTTCTTCGCGCGCGGTGGCCACAAGCTCCCGGACGAGCTGGAGGACCGGATCGAGGACCTGTACGGGGCGCACGGCACCGGCACGGCCTGGGACCGGCCCACCGGCGCGGGCGTCGGCCGGGTCCGCAACTACGACGAGGGCTTCGACAACTACGTCGCGCACCTCATCGGGGTGCTGCCGAACCGCCTCGACGGCCTCCGGATCGTCCTCGACGAGGCGAACGGCGCCGCGTCCCGCGTCTCCCCGGAGGCGTTCGCCCGGGCGGGCGCGGACGTCGTCACCATCGCCGCGGACCCCGACGGCCTCAACATCAACGACGGCTGCGGCTCCACCCACCTCGGCCTGCTCAAGGCCGCTGTGGTGGAGCACGGCGCGGACCTCGGCATCGCCCACGACGGCGACGCCGACCGCTGCCTCGCGGTGGACGCCGCGGGCCAGGAGATCGACGGCGACCAGATCCTCGCCGTACTCGCCCTCGGTCTGCGCGATCAGGACGGGCTGCGCAGGAACACCGTCGTCGGCACCGTGATGTCGAACCTCGGTTTCAAGCTCGCCATGGAACGCGAAGGGGTCCGGATGGTGCAGACCGCCGTCGGCGACCGCTACGTCCTCGCGGAGATGAAGGAGCACGGCTACGCCCTCGGCGGCGAGCAGTCCGGCCACGTCATCGTCCTGGACCACGCGACCACCGGCGACGGCACCCTCACCGGCCTGATGCTGGCCGCCCGGATCGCTGCCACCGGTCGCGGGCTGGCCGAGCTGGCGGGCGTCATGGAGCGGCTGCCGCAGGTCCTGATCAACGTGCCGGACGTGGACAAGACGCGGGTGGACTCCTGCGCCGAGCTGGCCGCGGCCGTCACCGAGGCGGAGCGCGAGCTGGGCGCCACCGGCCGGGTGCTGCTGCGGCCCTCCGGCACCGAGCCGCTGGTACGGGTCATGGTCGAGGCCGCCGACATCGAGCAGGCGCGCTCGGTCGCGGGCCGGCTGGCCGACGTGGTGAAGTCCGCTCTCGGCTGACCGCCGCACGGCCGCTCGGCCGNNCCGTACGACCGTACGGAAGGCCGGCCGGCCTTCCGTACGGTCGCGCGGCGGGCCGCTTCCCGGCCGGGCAGCCCCGGCTGTGCCCACCGCCGGTCACTGACCGTGCCCGGCGCCCTCCTCCATCAGGGCGCGCTCACGCCGCTTCGCCCGGGCCCAGAAGAACTTCTGGACGAGCAGCGTGAGCACGCCCGCGAGGATGATCCCGCCGAGGTTCGTCAGCAGCTGCTGGCCGGAGCCCTGCGCCTGCGTCGTACTGCCGTACGCGATCGCCACGGCGGCGTTGGCCGCCGACGGGACGGTGGTGACCGAGATCGCCACCCCGACCAGGGCACCGGACTTCGCGGAGGTCAGGGAGAGCGTCCCGGCGATGCCGGCCAGGAACGCCACCACGAACGAGACCGGGTCCGGCTGCCAGATGAACGACGTCTCCGGCCGCTCCCGCTCCAGCATCGGCTCCTCGAACATCCCCGCCGCGTCCATCAGCAGGGCGAAGCCGGCGGTGAGCGCCATCGCGGCGGCGAATCCGACGACCAGAGCGAGCAGCGAGCGCCCGGCCTGCCTCGGCGACCGCTGCACCAGGGCGGTGCTCACCCCGGCCAGCGGGCCGAACTCCGGGCCGACCGCCATCGCGCCCACGATCAGAATGGCGTTGTCGAGCACCACTCCGCAGGCCGCGATCATCGTCGCCACGGCCAGGAACGCCAGATAGGTGAACGAGAGGGTCGACTCCTCCTGGGTCACCTCGGTCAGCGACTCCCACAGCACCGCGTCCGCCGGATCGCCGGGCACGGCGTGCTCCGCCCGCTGCACCCGCTCGGACAGGGACACCGCGATGTCCTGGAGCGTGATCGAGCCGTCCCCGTCGATGCCGAACTCGCGCAGTTCGTCCAGCAGCTCGTCGGCCGCCTCGCGGGCCACATCGCAGCTGACGACGTCGCCGGCCGGCTCGCAGGCGGCCCCGCGGAGCACGATGAGGTTCGTGGTGCCCACGGTCCCGTCCAGCAGCGCGGTCACGTCCTCGGTGCGGTCGGCGGGAGTGATCAACCGGAGCTGGAGCATGGCCGCAGGTTAACGCCCGGCCCCACCCGCCGGCCGGTCACTCAGAGCTTCCGCAGACTGAGCCGCTGCACCTTGTGGTCGGGGCCCTTGCGGAGCACGAGCGACGCGCGCCCCCGGGTGGGGACGATGTTCTGCTCCAAGTTGGGCCGGTTGACCGTGCGCCAGATCATCCGGGCGTAGTCCAGGGCCTCCTCCTCGGAGACCCGGGTGTACTTGCGGAAGTACGAGAACGGGTTCTGGAAGGCGGTCTCGCGCAGCTTGCGGAACCGGCGCAGGTACCACTGCTCGATGTCCTCGGTCCGCGCGTCGACGTAGACGCTGAAGTCGAAGTAGTCCGCGAGGCCGACCCGGGTACGGCCGTCCTTGCCGGGCAGCGCGGGCTGGAGGACGTTGAGCCCCTCCACGATCAGGATGTCGGGGCGGCGCACGGTCAGCCGCTCGCGCGGCACGATGTCGTAGATCAGGTGCGAGTAGACCGGCGCCGTGGCCTCCTCGCGGCCCGCCTTCAGCTCCGCGACGAAGCGGGTCAGGGCCCGCCGGTCGTACGACTCGGGGAAGCCCTTGCGGGACATCAGGCCGCGCCGGTGCAGCTCGGCGTTGGGCAGCAGGAAGCCGTCCGTGGTGACCAGTTCGACCCGCGGGTGCTCCGGCCAGCGGGCCAGCAGCGCCTGGAGCAGCCGGGCCGTCGTGGACTTGCCGACGGCGACGCTGCCCGCGACGCCGATCACGAAGGGGGTACCGGGCTGGAGACCGTGCCCGTTCGCCGTGTCGCCGAGGAAGGTGTTCAGGGCGCCGCGCAGGTCACTGGTGGCGGCCACGTAGAGATTGAGCAGCCGGGACAGCGGCAGGTAGACGTCCCGTACCTCGTCCAGGTCGACGACATCACCGAGGCCGCGCAACCGTTCGACCTCTTCGGCTGTCAACGGTAGCGGGGTCCTTTCCCGCAGCGCACTCCACTCGGCGCGGGTCAGATCCACATAGGGGGTGACGTCTGAGCGGCGTCGCTGTTGGGGCTCGGTGATGGGCACGCGGCCCATTGTGCGGGTGCGGAGCGTGGAGCTCATGTCGGGCCCCACGAAGAGAACCATGTGTGGGGGTCCGTATGTCTTCTGCCGTCTCCGACTCGGCCGCCGGCTCGTCCGGCTTCTTCCGGCTTGTGCACCGGCGCAAGAGCGGCCAATCGTCGCCCGCCACCCGTGCGGAGGCCCGGGACGCGCTGGCCGCGCGGATACTCAGCGACCTGGCCGACGACCTTCCCGACGACGACCTGCTGGACGACCTCGACGACTGCATCGACCTCTACCGGCAGGGCAGCAAGCCGCGCTGCGAGGAGGCCGAGTACCTGCGGGCGCTCCAGGAGGCGCGCGACCACATCGAGTACGGCTACTGACGGGACGGGACGGGACGGGACGGCGGAACGGAACGGCGGGACGTGCGACGGCGCGGCGCGCGGCCGGCTCCCCGGCGCCGTAGCGATCCGTAGCACTGCCCGGTTGCCCGCCCCGTTCCCCGACCGGAGCACCGAGCGCCGCACCGACCGGCGGCGGGCCGGAGCGGGGCCGTAGGCTGCGCCCATGTGCGGAATCGTTGGGTATGTGGGAGGGCAGTCCGCCCTCGACGTCGTCATCGCGGGTCTGAAGCGGCTGGAGTACCGAGGGTACGACTCCGCGGGAGTCGCCGTGCTCGCCGACGGCGGGCTCGCGGCGGCCAAGAAGGCCGGCAAGCTCGCCAATCTTGAGAAGGAGCTGGCCGAACGCCCATTGCCCAGCGGCAGCACCGGCATCGGGCACACCCGGTGGGCCACCCACGGCGCCCCCACCGACCTCAACGCCCATCCGCACCTGGACAACGCGGGCCGCGTCTCCGTCGTCCACAACGGCATCATCGAGAACTTCGCCGAGCTGCGCACCGAGCTGGCCGGCCGCGGCCATGAGCTGCTCTCCGAGACGGACACCGAGGTCGTCGCGCACCTCCTCGCGGAGGAGTTCTCCTCCTGCGGCGACCTGCCCGGGGCCATGCGCCAGGTGTGCCGCCGGCTGGAGGGTGCGTTCACCCTCGTCGCGGTGCACGCCGACGAGCCGGACGTCGTGGTCGGCGCGCGCCGCAACTCGCCGCTGGTCGTCGGCGTGGGCGACGGGGAGTCCTTCCTCGCCTCGGACGTCGCCGCCTTCATCGCCCACACCCGTGAGGCCATCGAGCTCGGCCAGGACCAGGTCGTGGAGCTGCGCCGGGACGGGGTCACCGTCACCGACTTCGACGGCCGGCCGGCCGACGTCCGCGCGTACCACGTGGACTGGGACGTCTCCGCCGCCGAGAAGGACGGCTACGACTACTTCATGCTCAAGGAGATCGCCGAGCAGCCGAAGGCCGTCGCCGACACGCTGCTGGGGCGGATCGACGGCTCCGGTTCGCTCTCCCTGGACGAGGTCCGGATCCCGCCGTCCGTGCTCCGCGAGGTCGACAAGGTCGTCATCGTGGCCTGCGGCACCGCCTTCCACGCCGGGATGATCGCCAAGTACGCCATCGAGCACTGGACCCGGATCCCCTGCGAGACCGAGCTCGCCAGCGAGTTCCGCTACCGGGACCCGATCCTCGACCAGCGGACGCTCGTCATCGCCATCAGCCAGTCGGGCGAGACCATGGACACCCTGATGGCCCTCCGGCACGCCCGGGAGCAGGGCGCCCGCGTCCTGGCGATCTGCAACACCAACGGCTCGACCATCCCGCGCGAGTCCGACGCCGTCCTCTACACGCACGCCGGGCCGGAGGTCGCGGTCGCCTCCACCAAGGCGTTCCTGACCCAGCTCGTCGCCTGCTATCTGGTGGCGCTCTACCTCGGACAGGTGCGCGGCACCAAGTGGGGCGACGAGATCGCCTCCGTCGTGCGGGAGCTGTCGGAGATCTCTGTCCAGGTCGAACAGGTGCTCAGCACCATGGAGCCCGTACGGGAGCTGGCGCGCAGCCTCGCCGGCAAGGACACCGTGCTCTTCCTCGGCCGGCACGTCGGCTATCCGGTGGCCCTCGAGGGCGCCCTGAAGCTCAAGGAGCTCGCCTACATNNCACGCCGAGGGCTTCGCGGCCGGCGAGCTGAAGCACGGGCCGATCGCGCTGATCGAGCAGGACGTGCCGGTCGTCGTCGTGGTGCCGTCCCCGCGCGGCCGGTCGGTCATCCACGACAAGATCGTGTCGAACATCCAGGAGATCCGGGCGCGCGGTGCGCGGACCATCGTGATCGCCGAGGAGGGCGACGAGGCCGTGGTCCCGTACGCCGACCACCTGATCCGGGTACCGGCCACTCCGACGCTCCTTCAGCCGCTCGTCACCACGGTGCCGTTGCAGGTCTTCGCCTGCGAGCTGGCCACCGCGCGGGGCAATGAGGTGGACCAGCCGCGGAACCTGGCCAAGTCGGTGACGGTCGAGTGATCATCGGCGTCGGCATCGACGTCGCCGAGATCGACCGCTTCGCCGGCGCCCTGGAGCGCACCCCCGCCCTGGCCGAACGGCTGTTCGTCGCCCATGAGCTGCTGCTGCCGAGCGGCGAGCGGCGCGGCATCGCCTCGCTGGCCGCCCGGTTCGCCGCCAAGGAGGCCTTGGCCAAGGCCCTCGGCGCGCCGGGGGGCCTCCGCTGGACGGACGCGGAGGTCTTCACCGAGTCGAACGGCCGTCCGAGGCTCCGGGTGACGGGCACAGTTGCGGCCCGCGCGGCGGAGCTGGGGGTACGGAGCTGGCATGTCTCGCTGAGCCATGACGCGGGGGTCGCGTCCGCGGTGGTCGTGGCGGAGGGCTGAGCGCGCGGTCGGCGGCAGCGCGCCGGCGGCAGTGCGCGTTCGGCGGCGCCCGGTG
>DOWQ01000533.1:0-633 GCA_003519485.1 Streptomyces sp.
GAGCGCGCTCATTCCGCCTGCGGCGACCGGGCACTGGCTGCGCGGACTGCTGCGGCACCGGCGCGCGGAGCCGCACACGAAGGGCGGCCCCCCGCCGGCCCCCGTGGCCGGCCCGGAGCCGGAGGTCCCGGAACGGGCGCGCAACCCGGTCTGAACACCTGAGCGGACGGCCCGTTCCCGCCCTTACCGTCGGAGAGCTCCACTTCCGCCACGCCTCATCCACCGGCGGGGGCCGGCAGTTCGGCCCAGACGGTCTTGCCCGGACCGTCCGAGCGGGACACGGCTGCCCAGCGCGCGGCGAGCTGCGAGACGAGGAAGAGGCCCCGGCCTGACTCGGCGTCGGGGGAGGGCGCGGCCGGGCCCGCCGGAGGCACGAGCCGGTCCGGGCGGTTGTCGCTCACCTCGATACGGACAGCGTCCGGCGTGCAGGTGAGCCGCAGCCCGAAGTCCCGCCCCGGTACGTGCCCGTGGCGCACCGCGTTCGCGGTCAGCTCGGCCGTGATCAGCGTCAGGGTGTGGTTCAGCTCCGAGTCGTACGGATGTCCCCAGATGTGCAGCCGGTGGGACACGAGCCGCCGCGCCAGCCGCGCCCCGCGCGGTGTCGAGGTGAAGCGCATCGCGAAGACGCACGGC
>DOWQ01000533.1:749-2809 GCA_003519485.1 Streptomyces sp.
GTACCCGACGAGTGTGTTGGCCCGGTCATCCGCAGGGGTGGATTCCGGCGGTTCCGGCGCCGAGACCTGCGGGCTGTGCGTAGCGTGACCGACGCGACCGCTAGCACGGACGGTATTCGCACGGGTGCACAGGTTGCCCGTCGCAGTCGCCGGGTGGCCTCGACCGGGCCGGGCCCGGGAGAGCCGCGCCTCGGGGTCGGTCGACGGTGGGACGGTACGTGCGGAGGTACGGGACATGGCTGGTACGGGACGACCTGAGCTCCCGGAGGGGGACGGTTCGGGGGCCTTCCTCAAAAGCTTCGGCAGGCAGATGAAGCTCTTGCGGGAGCGGGCCGGGCTCAGGCAGATCGAGCTGGGACAACAGCTCGGGTACGGCGAGGATCTGATCGCGTCGGTGGAGCAGGGGCGGCGCATTCCCCGGCCGGAACTCATCGACAAGGTGGACGAACTGCTGGACGCGGGCGGCCTGCTGTGCGCCATGAAGGACGAGGTGGCGCGGGCGAGGTACCCGTCGTTCTTCCGCGACGCGGCGCGGATCGAGGCAGAGGCTGTTGAGCTGAACGCCTATGACACACATGTGATCAAAGGCTTGTTGCAGACCGAGGAGTACGCGCGGGCCGTCTTCGCGATGTGGCGTCCCTTGCTGGACGACGAGATCGTCGAACAGCGTGTAGCCGCACGAATGGCTCGACAGCAGATCTTCGCGCGTAAGCCTGCGCCACTGATGAGCTTCGTGATCGAGGAAGCGGTCCTTCACCGGACCATCGGGGGAAAAACCGTGCTGCGTGGCCAGTTGGAACAGTTGCTGCTGATTGGTCAGAAGCGCACTGTTGAGATTCAGATCATGCCCACGGCCAGGGACGAGCACGCAGGACTGGCAGGCCCCTTCACGTTGATGGAGGGGCGGGGGCAGCAGAGAATCGCTTACACGGAAGTACAGGGTGACAGTCGGCTGCACACGGATCAGCGCAAGGTGCGGGAGCTGGAATCGACGTATGGAATCATCCGAGCCCAAGCCCTCACCCCGCGTGAGTCGCTTGCTCAGATCGAGAAGTTGCTGGGAGAAACATGAGCGTTGATGGAACCGAGGGCAAGGCCATAGCCGGACTGGCCTGGTTCAAGAGCAGCTACAGCGCAGGGAACGGCGGCGACTGCGTCGAGGTAGCCGAATGCCCCGGCACGGTCCATGTCCGGGACTCCAAGAACAAGACCGGGCCGGTCCTCGCGGTCGCGTCCGACGAGTGGGCGGCCTTCGTGAAGTTCACCGCCGGTCTCTGAACCACCGGCACAGCGACGCCCTCGGCACCGACCGTGAACCGGCGCCGAGGGCGTCCGTGCGTCCCGCCTCGGCGGTCTTCTTCGGGCGGTCCCCGCGCGCGTGCCCCAGATGCGGCGGCCGCTGGTGTGCCGCACCCTGGAACTGAAGGCCGGCGGCCCCGGGCTCTCACTCCCTGCACTGTGAAGGAGAGCGACATGGCCACCCTGCCCCAACCTGTGATCGAGGCCATGGCCGACCGGTCGATGCGCCTGCACCACATGCTCTGGCATGCCGCGCGCGACGGATGGGCGACGATGCCGGCCGCGGATCGGCAGATCTTCACCGCTCACGGCTGGGAGCCGCCGCGTCCGGCTCTGACAGCGGACAACGACATCGAACTCGACAACGGCTCCGGTGAGGACTTCCTCTACATGCACCGGCGGATGATCGCCGATGTCGACGACATCCTCGCCGAGGTGGGCGACCCCGCGTACCCACGTGTGGAGGGATGGCCGACCGTCCCGGCTCCCGGGGACACCGAATACCCGGTGCCGCCTCCGTTCGCCGTGCCGGGCAATCCCGGTTTCACCGACGCGATCGAGTTTGCCAAAGGGGCGGACGCCTATGACGAAATTCTCCAGGGGGAGGCCGATTTCACCGACCCGGTGGCCCTGCGCGGCATGACGCTGGGCCGGCTCGGCGCGAGCATCGAATACAGCATCCACAACCGGTTGCATCTGCGTTGGGCGGCGCCGAGCGCTGCTTACCGGCCGGGCGGGGACCCGTTCGACGTGGACAGCGG
>DOWQ01000532.1 GCA_003519485.1 Streptomyces sp.
GCCGGTCCTGCCGGGCGCGACCGAGGTCGGGGCGCCGGGCGCGTCGGCCGGCGCGCCCGCGTGCCACGGGCTGCCGGCCACGACGAGCGGGCCGCCGGTGACCGGGTCGGGCACGACGACCGACGCCAGCCCGAACACCTCGCGGACCATGTCCGCCGTGACGACGTCCGCCGGGGTGCCCTGCGCGACGATCCGGCCCAGCCGCATGGCGACCAGGTGGTCGGCGTAGCGCGCGGCNNGTTGAGCGGCTCGTCGAGCAGCAGGTAGCGGGTGTCCTGCGCGAGCACCATGGCGACGAAGGCGCGCTGCCGCTGGCCGCCGGACAGCTCGTCGACCGGCCGGTCGCCGATCGCCGCGGTGTCCGTACGGTCCATGGCGTCCGTGACGGCCCGCTCGTCGGCGTCCGACCACTGCTGCCACCAGTGCTGGTGCGGCTGCCGGCCGCGGGCGACGAGGTCGGCGACCGTGATCGCCTCCGGCGCGACGGGGCTCTGCGGCAGCAGCCCGACCGCCTGGGCGATCTTCTTGGTGGAGATCCGGCTCAGCTCGACGCCGTCCAGCAGCACCGAGCCCTTCTTCGGCTTCAGCAGCCGCCCCAGGGCCCGCAGCAGGGTGGACTTGCCGCAGGCGTTGGGGCCGACGATGACGGTGATCTCACCCGCCGGTACGGCCAGGTCGAGCCCTTCCACGACCGTCCGTTCCTCGTAGGCGAGGGTCAGGTCGCGGGCGGCCAGTCTGCTCTCGGTGCCAGTGCTGCTCATGCCTTGCCTCCGGTACGGACGCCGCGGTCCTTCACGATGAGCCAGATCAGATACGGGGCGCCGACGGCGGCGGTGAGTACGCCGACCGGCAGTTCGACGGGGGAGAAGAGGGTGCGCGCCAGCAGGTCTCCGAGCACCACGATCAGGGCGCCCATCAGCGCGGAGCACAGCAGCGGGATCTGCGCGGTGCGTGTCGTGCGCCGCGCGACCTGCGGGGCGAGCAGCGCGACGAAGTCGACCGGCCCGGCGACCCCGGTGGCCACCGAGGCGAGGACGACGCCGACGAACACCAGCCCGAGCCGGGTCCGCCCCAGCCGGGTGCCGAGGGCGGTCGCCGTGTCGTCGTCCAGGGACACCCCGCGCTGGGCGCGGGCGGCCCACAGCACGAGCGGCAGCAGCGCGAGCAGCGTCCAGCCGAGCGCCGCGGCCTCGCCCCAGCCGCGGCCGTTGAGGGAGCCGGTCATCCACACCTGCGCCTGCTGGGCGACGAGGTACTCGCCCTCGGTGAGGAACAGTTGGGTGACCGAGCGGAGCGCGATCGCGAAGCCGATGCCGATGAGGACGAAGCGCCCGGCGTGCAGGCCGCCGCGCCAGGCGAAGACGTACACCAGTACGGCGGCGGCCATCCCGCCGGCGACCGAGACGTACGGCAGCACGGCGTACGAGGTGACGCCGTAGGTCAGGGCGCCGACGGTCACCGCGCTCGCACCCTGGCTGATGCCGATGATGTCGGGGCTGGCGAGCGGGTTGCGGGCGACGGTCTGGATCAGCGCGCCGGCCACACCGAAGGCCGCGCCGACCAGCAGGCCGACGACCAGTCGGGGCAGCCGGAGCACGTTCACCACGAACGTCTCGGAGGACGGCAGGCCGAGCACGGCCCGCACCACCTCGCCGGGCGCGGCGACCGTCTCGCCCAGGCACAGATAGGTCAGACAGGCCGCGGCCAGCAGCAGCGCCAGCGAGGCGGCGACGACGGCCGACCGCCGGTGCACCAGGAAGGACGCGCCCCGGACGCGGAGCAGCCCGTAGCCCGCGGGCCGCGCGGAGTCGGCCGTACGCCCCTCCGGGGCGCGCGGCGCGGTCGCGGTCGTCATGCGGCCACCGCCTTCCGGCGCACCAGGGCGACCAGGAACGGGACCCCGATCAGAGCGGTCATCACCCCGGCCGGCACCTCCGAGGGCGGGAAGACGATCCGGCCGACCACATCGGAGACGAGCAGCATCACGGGCCCGATCAGGGCGGACATCGGCAGCAACCAGCGGTGGTCGCCGCCGGTGACGGCCCGCGCGATGTGCGGCACGGCGAGCCCGACGAAGGCGATCGGACCGGCGGCGGCGACCCCGGCGCCGGTCAGCACGGTCGCGCCGAGCCCGCCGACGATCCGTACGGCCGCGATGTTCTGGCCCAGTCCCTTGGCGACGTCCTCGCCGAGCGCGAGGGCGTCCAGGCCGCGCGCGACGACCATCACCAGCACCGTCCCGATGATGAGGAACGGCCAGATCCGGTCGGCCACCGCGGCCCCGCGGCCGGCGATCGAACCGATGCTCCAGAACCGGAACTCGTCGAGCGTGGCGGCGTCCGTGGTGAGCACCGCGTGGGTGACGGAGACGAGCAGCGCGTTGATGGCGGCGCCGGCCAGCGCCAGCTTCACCGGGCTCGCGCCGTTCCGGCCGCGCGAGGCGATCGCGTAGACGACGACGCCGGCGACCGCCGCTCCCACGAAGGCGAACCAGATGTAGCCGGTGAGCGAGTGGATCCCGGCGAAGGCGATCGCCAGCACCACACAGGCCGCCGCGCCCTGGCTGATCCCGAGGATGCCGGGGTCGGCGATCGGATTGCGGGTCAGGCCCTGCATCACCGTGCCGGCCATCGCGAGCGCCGCGCCGACCATGACCCCGACGACGGTCCGGGGCAGCCGCAGCGACCGTACGACCTCCGCGGCGTCGCTCGTGCCGCCGTGCAGCAGGGCGTCGAGGACCGCGGTGGGCGCGATGGGCCGGGCGCCGACGGCCAGGCTCAGCAGCACCGAGACCAGCAGCGCCAGCACGGCCACCACCAGTCGGCCGACGCGCCGCCGCACCAGTTCGGCTCCGGCACGGGTATCGGGTGCGGCGGGCATCGATCCCCTTTCGGGCAGCACGGAACGAGGACAGCCCGGTGGGGACGGACTCTGCATAGGTTAGGCGAGCCTAAGCATACCTGGCGACCCCAGGCACAATGACGGGTATGGCCACGCACTCCCCGACGGTCGGCTTCGACCTCGACATGACCCTGATCGACTCCCGCCCCGGCATCAAAGCCCTGTACGAAGTCCTCGCCGCCGAGACCGGCACGCACATCGACGCGGATCTCGCCGTCACCAGGCTCGGCCCGCCCCTCGAACAGGAGTTGGCGCACTGGTTCCCGGCCGCTCACGTCCCGGGGATCGCCGACCGCTACCGGGCGCTCTACCCCGACCACGCCGTCGCCCCGGCCTCCGCCATGCCCGGCGCGCGCGAGGCCGTCGCCGCGGTCCGGGAGGCGGGCGGCCGGGCCGTCGTCGTCACCGCCAAGCACGAGCCCAACGCCCGGCTCCACCTCGAACACCTCGGCATCCGGCCGGACGAGGTCGTCGGCTCACTCTGGGCCGAAACCAAAGCGGAGGCGCTGCGCGAGCACGGGGCTGCCG
>DOWQ01000300.1 GCA_003519485.1 Streptomyces sp.
GTGACCGGGCGGGACGCCCGGGGCCCAGGACGCGTGGGCCGTTCCGTGGGGTGGCGGCAGCGGAGCCCCCGTCGCATGCTGCATCCGCTGACTCTCCGTCTCATGCAGGCGGTTGTCCGGTCGTCGAGCGCTCGTGCGGCCGATCGCCACCGAACGGTACCTTCCCCGGCCGCATCAGTGTGAACGGCCGGGGACGGCGGGGAGTGCCCGGTCAGGCAGCCGACGCGTCGGCCAGGGCGCGCAGCGCCAGCCGGTACGAGCCGATGCCGAAGCCGGCGACGGTGCCGGAGGCGACGGCCGCGATGACGGAGGTGTGCCGGAACTCCTCCCGGGTGTACGGGTTGGAGATGTGCACCTCGATCAGCGGCGCGGTGCGCTGCGCGGCGGCGTCCCGCATGCCGTACGAGTAGTGCGTGAAGGCGCCGGGGTTGATGACCACCGGAATCGCGCCGTCCGCAGCCTCGTGCAGCCAGCGGATCATCTCGCCCTCGTCGTTGGTCTCCCGCACCTCGACGGCGAACCCGAGCTCCTCTCCCAGCCGGGTGCACTCCTTGACGAGCCCCGGGTAGGAGGTGGAGCCGTAGACGTCCGGCTCGCGGGAGCCCAGCCGCCCGAGGTTGGGGCCGTTCAGGACCAGGACGCGCTGCGTCACTGGGAGACCTCCGCGTACGCGGCGAGCAGGACCGCCGGGTCCGGGCCCTCCATGACGGTCGGCTTGGCCAGGCCGTCCAGGACGATGAAGCGCAGCATGTCACCGCGGGACTTCTTGTCGACCTTCATCGTCTCCAGCAGCTTGGGCCACTGGTCGGCGCGGTAGGTCAGCGGCAGCCCGACGGAGCCCAGGACCGCGCGGTGCCGGTCGGCGGTCGCGTCGTCCAGCCGGCCCGCGAGCCGGCCCAGCTCGGCGGCGAACACCATGCCGATGGAGACGGCGGCGCCGTGCCGCCACTTGTAGCGCTCGTTCTTCTCGATGGCGTGCGCGAGCGTGTGCCCGTAGTTGAGGATCTCGCGCAACCCCGACTCCTTGAGGTCGGAGGAGACCACGTCCGCCTTGACCCGGATGGACCGCTCGATCAGCTCGGCGGTGTGCGCGCCGCCGGGCTTGCGGGCCTCTTCCGGGTCCTGCTCGATCAGGTCGAGGATGACCGGGTCGGCGATGAAGCCCGCCTTGATGATCTCGGCGAGCCCGCTGACGTAGTCGTTGACGGACAGCGAGTCGAGGCTCGCCAGGTCGCACAGCACACCGGCGGGCGGGTGGAAGGCGCCGACGAGGTTCTTGCCCTCGGCGGTGTTGATGCCGGTCTTGCCGCCGACCGCCGCGTCGACCATGCCGAGGACGGTGGTCGGCACGGCGACCCAGCGGACGCCGCGCAGCCAGGTCGCGGCGACGAAGCCGGCCACGTCGGTGGTCGCCCCGCCGCCGACGCCCACGATCACGTCGGACCGGGTGAAGCCGGTCTGGCCGAGCGCCTTCCAGCAGTAGGCCGCGACCTCGGTGGTCTTGGACTCCTCGGCGTTCGGCAGCTGGACGGCGATGGCCTCGTAGCCCTTGCCCGCGAGGTCGGCGCGGATCGCCTCCCCGGTGGCGTCGAGGGCCTCCGGGTGCAGTACGGCCACGCGCTTGGCCCGGTCGCCGATCAGCGACGGCAGCTCGTCGAGCAGCTGCCGTCCGATGAGCACGGTGTACGGGTCGGTGCCGGCGGTGCCGCCGACCTCGATACGGGTGGGTGTGTCGGTCATACCTGCCTCAGTTCGAGTGCGTCGAGGACCGCCTCGGTGACGTCCTCCGGGGTGCGGCCCTCGGTCGTCACGACGGCGCGGGCGACCTCCGTGTAGAGCGGGCGTCGCTCCTCCATCAGGGCGCGCCACGCCTGGCGCGGGTTGATCATCAGCAGCGGGCGGGCGACATCCAGGCCGACCCGCTTGACGGCGTCGGCGAGTGCCACGTCCAGGAAGACCACCGGCAGTCCGGCGAGCAGCGCGCGCGTCTTCTCGTCCAGGATCGCCCCGCCGCCGAGCGAGAGGACCCCGGTGTGCTCGGCGACGGCGGCCCGGACGGCCTCCCGCTCCAGCTCGCGGAAGTACGGCTCGCCCTCGTCGTAGAAGATCTCCGGGATCGGTTTGCCGGCCGTCCGCTCGACATCGGCGTCGGTGTCGCGGTAGGCGGCGCGCAGCCGCTCGGCGAGCAGCGCGCCGACGGTGGACTTGCCTGCTCCGGGCGGCCCGACGAGGACGGCCAGCGGCCCCCGGCCGGTCACCGGATGGCCAGGTGGTCGAGGTAGGACCGGACGTTGCGGTGGGTCTCGGAGACATGGTCGCCGCCGAACTTCTCCGCGACGGCGTCGGCGAGGACCAGCGCGACCATGGCCTCCGCGACGATGCCCGCGGCGGGCACGGCGCACACGTCCGAGCGCTGGTGGTGCGCCCGGGTGGCCTCGCCGGTGACGACGTCGACGGTGGCGAGGGCGCGGGGCACGGTCGCGATGGGCTTCATCGCGGCCCGTACGCGCAGCAGCTCGCCGGTGGTCAGCCCGCCTTCGGTGCCGCCGGAGCGGCCCGAGGTGCGGCGGATGCCGTCCTCCGTGGAGACGATCTCGTCGTGCGCCTGCGAGCCCGGCACCCGGGCGAGGCCGAAGCCGTCGCCGACCTCCACGCCCTTGATGGCCTGGATGCCCATCAGGGCGGCGGCGAGCCGGGCGTCGAGGCGGCGGTCCCAGTGGACGTGCGAGCCCAGCCCGACCGGGACGCCGTAGGCGAGCACCTCGACGACGCCGCCGAGGGTGTCGCCGTCCTTGTGGGCCTGGTCGATCTCGGCGACCATCGCCTCGCTCGCGTCGGCGTCGAAGCAGCGCACCGGGTCCGCGTCCAGCTTCCCGACGTCCGAGGGCCGGGGCACGACGCCGTACGGGGCGCGGGCCGCGGCCAGTTCGACGACGTGCGAGACGAGCTCGATGCCGGCCGTCTCCTTGAGGTAGGAGCGGGCGACGGCGCCCAGCGCGACACGGGCGGCGGTCTCCCGTGCGGAGGCCCGCTCCAGGATCGGCCGGGCGTCGGAGAGGCTGTACTTCTGCATCCCGGCCAGGTCGGCGTGGCCGGGGCGGGGCCGGGTCAGCGGGGCGTTGCGGGCCAGCTCGGCGAGCTCGTCCGGGTCGACCGGGTCGGCCGACATGACCTTCTCCCACTTGGGCCACTCGGTGTTCCCCACCATGACCGCGACCGGGGAGCCGAGGGTCAGCCCGTGCCGTACACCGCCGAGGAAGGTGACCTCGTCCCGCTCGAACTTCATCCGGGCGCCGCGGCCGTAGCCCAGCCGCCGCCTGGCCAGGGCGTCCGCCACCATGTCGGTGGTGATCGGTACGCCGGCGGGGAGACCCTCCAGCGTCGCGACGAGTGCGGGGCCGTGCGACTCCCCCGCGGTCAGCCAGCGCAACCTGCTCAACGGTGCTCCTCATGCTCGCGCTCGGTCT
This sequence comes from Streptomyces sp., assembly GCA_003519485.1. GTDB lineage: Bacteria > Actinomycetota > Actinomycetes > Streptomycetales > Streptomycetaceae > Streptomyces. The sequence continues at coordinate 3,468 of DOWQ01000300.1, forward strand.
GCGTCGGCGCGGCCCGGTGCGCGGCCCCGGCACGCCGGTGTCGATCCTCCCACGCCCGGGGGCGCGGGCCCGACAGCGGTCCAGCAGCCGGACGGCCGTATCAGTGCGTGGTCGGTGCGGCGCGGCCGGCGAGCGCCCGTTCGCCCG
>DOWQ01000792.1 GCA_003519485.1 Streptomyces sp.
TTCGCGAACTCCCCGGTCGTGCACGGTCGGCGCACCGGGTGGAAGTCCTCCCGCTGGGCGGCGTGGTCGGCGTGTGACCCCGTCCGCACCGCGCCCCCGCTCGACGTCGATCCCGGTGTGCACCCGGGCGGCGCGTGGGCTCGCCGCGTGCTGTCCAGCCCGGTGCTGTGCGTGCGCGGTGCGGGTGCCTGGGCCGTGCCGCACCGCGTGACCTTCGCCGAGTGGGTGGACGGGGCGCTGCCGACCCGCCCCACCACCGCCGATCTCGACTACCACATCTCGACGCTGTTCCCGCCGGTGCGCGCGCACGGCCACCTCGAGGTCCGCTACGTCGACGGCCAGCCCGGCGACGGTTGGGCCCTCCCCACCGCGATGATCACGGCGCTGCTGTCGCGGTCCGACGTCACCGACCGGGTGTTGGAGCTGTGCGAGCCCGCCCGCGGGCGCTGGATGTCCGGCGCTCGACACGGGCTCGCCGACCGGGTGCTCGCCCGGGCGGCGGCCGGGGTGTTCACCCTGGCCTGTGACCAGCTGTCGGCCGTCGGCGCGCCGGGGTGGGTGTCCGACGCGCTCGTCGAGATGACCGAGCGTCGGGTGCTGCGTGGCTGCTGTCCCGCCGACGACCACCTGCCCGGCGACCGCCCACCCGGTGATCGACCCGGGGACCGCCCGCCCGGTGACCGGCCGGCAGGCGGCCGGCCGATCGTCACCGAGCGGATCGACCCGACCGTCTCGATGAGCTGCCCTGAAGGAGAGACCGTATGACCCTCACCGACGGGCGTGAACCGGCCGCCGCCGAGGAGCCGGCGGTCGACGCCGAGGCCCTGCGCACCCACGTCGCCGACCTGCTCGCCGCCTCCCGGGCGCGCAGCACCTCGCTCACCGAGGTGGTCGACGAGGCGGATCTCGTCGCGCAGCACTCGCCGCTGATGTCGCCCCTGGTCTGGGACCTCGCGCACATCGGCAGCCAGGAGGAGCTGTGGTTGGTGCGCGACGTGGGCGGCCGCGAACCGCTGCGCCCGGAGATCGACGGGCTCTACGACGCCTTCCAACACTCCCGCGCGAGCCGGGTCGAGCTGCCGCTGCTCACCCCGTCGCAGACCCGCACCTACGTCGCCGAGGTCCGGGACAAGGCCCTCGACGCGCTGGGCGCCAGCCCCCTGCGCGGCCGCAGGCTCGAGGACCACGGCTTCGCCTTCGGCATGATCGTGCAGCACGAGCAGCAGCACGGCGAGACGATGCTCGCCACCCACCAGCTGCGCGCCGGTGCCCCCGTGCTGCATGCGAGTGCGCCGCCGCCGGGGTCGCCGCTGCCTGCGGCCGAGGTGCTGGTGCCCGGGGGACCGTTTACGATGGGCACCTCGACCGAGCCGTGGGCACTGGACAACGAGCGCCCCGCGCACACCGTGGACGTACCCGCCTTCTGGATCGACACCGCGCCGGTCACCAACGGGGCCTTCGCCGAGTTCGTCGACGCGGGCGGTTACGACGACCCGCGTCTCTGGAGCCAGGCGGGCTGGCGGCACCGCACGGCGGCCGGTCTGCAGGCCCCGCAGTTCTGGGAGCGCGACGCCACCGGCGCCTGGTACCGGCGCCGCTTCGGGGTCCTCGCCCCGATCGTCGAGGACGAGCCGGTGGTGCACGTCTGCTTCCACGAGGCGCAGGCCTACGCCCGCTGGGCGGGGCGGCGGCTGCCCACCGAGGCGGAGTGGGAGAAGGCCGCGCGGCACGACCCCGCCACCGGCCGTTCGCGCCGCTACCCCTGGGGTGACGAGGACCCGACGCCCGAGCACGCCAACCTCGGCCAGCGCCACCTGCAGCCCGCCCCGGTCGGGGCCTACCCACGCGGGGCGTCACCGGGGGGCGTGCACCAGCTCGTGGGGGACGTGTGGGAGTGGCTCAGCTCCGGGTTCCACCCCTACCCGGGCTACGAGACCTTCCCCTACCCGGAGTACTCGGAGGTCTTCTTCGGGGGCGACTACCGGATGCTGCGCGGCGGCTCCTTCGGTACCGACCCCGCAGCCGTGCGTGCCACGTTCCGCAACTGGGACCGCCCGATCCGCAGGCAGATCTTCGCCGGCTTCCGCTGCGCCCGCGACGCCGCGAACGGGGTGGGCTGAGCAGATGTGCCGACATCTGGCCTACGTCGGACCGCCGGTGACGGTGTCGTCAACGGTGCTGGACGCTCCGCACTCGCTGCTGCACCAGTCCTACGCCCCGACGGACATGCGCGGCGGGGGCACCGTGAACGTCGACGGGTTCGGGGTCGGCTGGTACCCAGGGCCGAACGGGGACGCCCTGCGGTACCGCAGCGTCGCGCCGATCTGGGCGGACGACTCGTTCGCCGCGCTGGCCCGGGCGACCCGCACGACCGCGCTGCTCGGCGCCGTCCGCTCGGCCACCACCGGTATGCCGGTGACACCGAGCGCCAACGCGCCCTTCGTCGACGGGCGCTGGTTGTTCAGCCACAACGGACTGGTCGCCGGCTGGCCGGACACGGTGGTGGACCTGGCGGGCGAGCTGCCGGTGCGCGACCTGCTCACCCTCGACGCGCCGACCGACGCCGCCCTGCTCTGGGCGCTCGTGCGACACCGACTGCGGTCCGGAGCCGACCCGGCGGACGTGCTCGCCGGGGTCGTGGCCGCGGTGGCCGCGGCGGCACCCGGCTCGCGGCTGAACCTGCTGCTCACCGACGGCGTCGGGATCTGGGCGACCGCGTGGGACCACGCGCTGTCGCTGCGGGTCACCGAGGACTCCGTGACCGTCGCCTCCGAGCCGACCGACGAGCTCGCGCCCTGGATCGAGGTGCCCGACGGGCACCTGGTGGAGGCCCGCCCGGGCTTGCACCGTCTGCATTCGCCACTGACCACCGCGGGAGTCCGATGAAGATCCAGCACGCTCTGCTCGACATCCACCTCACCGAGGATGACGCCGCCGTCGCGCTGCGGACCGACGTCCGTGCCGGCCTCGCCGGCGAGGACAAGCAGCTGCCCCCGAAGTGGTTCTACGACGCCCGGGGCAGCGAGCTGTTCGAGAAGATCACCCAGCTGCCCGAGTACTATCCGACCCGCACGGAGCGGGGACTGCTCATCGAACACGCGGCCGATATCGCGGCGGCCAGCGGTGCCCGCACCCTGGTCGAACTGGGATCCGGTTCCTCCGAGAAGACCCGGCACCTCCTGGATGCGCTGACCGGCCTGCGCGCGTACGTACCCGTCGACGTCAGCGAGTCGGCACTGCGGCAGGCGGGCGAGGGTCTGCTCGCCGCGCATCCGGAGCTGGCCGTGCACGCCCTCGTCGCCGACTTCCAGACGGGCCTCGCCCTGCCGGACACCCCGGGCCCCCGGCTGGTCGCCTTCCTCGGCGGCACGATCGGCAATCTGCTGCCGGACGAGCGGGCGGCGTTCCTGCGCACCGTGCGGGCCCTGCTGTCGCCCGGAGACATGCTGCTGCTCGGAACGGACCTGGTGAAGGACGAGGAGACGCTCCTTGCCGCGTACGACGACGCCCAGGGAGTCACCGCGGCGTTCAACAAGAACGTGCTGACGGTGATCGACCGGGAGCTGGGCGCGGACTTCGACCCGGCGCGCTTCGACCATGTCGCCGTATGGGACGCCGAGCGCGAGTGGATCGAAATGCGGCTGCGCGCGCGGCAGGCGCTGACCGCGAAGATTCCCGTGCTGGACCTCCTGGTCTCCTTCGAGGCGGGCGAGGAGCTGCGCACCGAGGTGTCGGCGAAGTTCCGCCGGGAGGGCGTACAGCGCGAGCTGGCCGCCGCCGGGCTCGGCCTGCGGCACTGGTGGACGGACGCCGGTGACCGTTTCGCCCTGTCGCTGTCCGGGCCGGCCGAGGACTGACCGCGCGGGGGGCCGGTGGTTCTCCCCGGTCACCGGCCCCCTTCCCGCCCTGCCGTCTCCCGTACCCCGCCTCCGCTCGCATGCTCCCGGCGCCTCTCCCGTACCCCCATACCCGCCGGGTCCTTCGCACTGCCGCCCGCCGCCCGTTTCCCGCGGGTCCTGCCGGGCACCCGTCAGAGCCGTAGGAGACCGACGGCAGCAGCCGGCAGCGACACCGGGCAGGGAGGCACCCCGTGGCCGACACCCCAGCTGACATCAGCACCCTCGAGCTCGACGCGCTCTGGGACGAGTTCCACCGCGTGGTGAACATGACGTCCGAGGAGCTCGCCTCGTGGCTCAGGACCGAGTCCGCCACCGAGACCAGCGAGACCGTGCCGGACGACGCCGGTACGGAGAAGGGCAGGCATGTGCTGTCCATCCTCCAGAAGCGCCGCACCGACCTGACCGACGACGACATCCGGGTGATGTACAAGGTCGTCGACACCGTCACCGAGCAGCGGCGCGAAGACCTGGAGCCGACCGCGGGGCAGAGCACCTGGCGGCACCGGCTCATGAACCTCGGACACGACCCGCTCAAGCCCCCGAGGGTGTGACCCGCCCGGCCCCACCGCCTCGCGCGCCCGCGGCCGCTGGGACACGGTGGAGCCACGGCCACGGCCACGGCCACCGGCCACGCAGAACCGCACGGACAGCCGCTCAGCAGCAGGGAGAGACTTCATGAGCAACCACGTCTACCGGGTGACCGAGATCGTCGGCACCTCGCCGGAGGGCGTCGACGCCGCGATCCGCAACGGAGTGCGGCGCGCCTCGCAGACGCTGCGCCACCTGGACTGGTTCGAGGTGGTCCAGGTGCGCGGGCAGATCGAGAACGGCGAGATCGAGCACTACCAGGTGGGGATCAAGGTCGGCTTCCGGCTGGACGACGCCGACTGACGGTAGGACAGCGGCGGTCGGAGCCCGGGCGGCAGGCCCGGCGCGGCCCGGCGGCGGCTTCAGCGTGGCCCGGCGGGTGTCAACGGCGGCCCGGCGAGCTTCGAGTACGGCCCGGCGGGGCGCCTTCAGCACATGCCCGGCCGGGCCT
>DOWQ01000356.1 GCA_003519485.1 Streptomyces sp.
GTGCTCAACTCCGGGATCGCCCGGCCCAGGACCTTGAGCATCGGATGACAGTGCGGGCTCTTCGATCCACCGCCCAACGCGTCCAGGCCCTGCAAGCCGAGGCCAAAGATCTTGAGAAGGAGATCCTCACGCTGGTGAGGCAGGCCGCCCCAGGGCTCCTCGATCTGCTCGGGGTCGGGCCGATCACCGCAGCTCAGATCCTGGTCAGCTGGTCCCATCAGGGTCGGTTCCGTTCGGAAGCAGCCCTCGCGTCCTTCGCCGGCGTCTCACCGATCCCCGCTTCCTCTGGGCTCACCAACCGGCACCGGCTCAACCGCAGCGGAGACCGGCAGCTCAACCGGGCCATGCACACCATCAGCCTGATCCGTATGCGGCTGGACCCCGCCACCAAGGCATACGTCGCCCGCAGAATCACCGAGGGGAAATCCTCTCGCGACGCACAGCGATGCCTCAAGCGCGTCATCTGCCGCCAGATCGCCAAGATCCTCGAACGGACCGACCGAACCAAGATCGGGAGCATCGAGGAACTCGTTNNAAGCCGCTTGACACGAGGAACTCGTTCAAGCCGCTTGACACGACATAGCAGCCTCGGGGGCGGGCTGGGTGTAGCCGGCTGCCAGGACGGACGGGCTGCCGCCGGGCGCGTCACAGCCGTTCGGTGTGCCAGTCGCCGACCAGGTCCCGGTAGAGGGCCGACCGGTCCAGCAGTTCCTCGTGACGACCGCAGTCCGCGTGGACTCCGTCCATCACCAGGACCCGGTCGGCCCGGCGGGCGGAGCTGATCCGGTGGGCGACCACGACCAGCGTGCCGGGCCGCCGCGCGAAGGCGTTCTCGGCGCGCTCCTCCGCCGCCGGATCCAGATGGCAGGTGGCCTCGTCCAGCAGCACCACCGGGGCGGGCGAGAGGTGCGCCCGACCGAGCGCGACGAGTTGCCGCTCGCCCTGAGACAGCACGGCAGGATCGACGACGGCCCCGAACCCGCCGAGCCGGCGTGCCAGGGGGCCGAGGCCCACCGCCTCCGCCGACGCGGTCACCGCCTCGTCCGGGGCCCCGTCCGGGCACAGATGGAGCAGGTTCTCGCGCAGGGTGCCGGTGAAGACGTACGCCTGCTGCGGTATGAGGACCCGCAGCCGCGCGGGTTCCCCGGCCGGGACCCCTGATCCATGACACTCCCTCGTCGGCAGAGGCTTTCACCGGCCGGGAGGGGCAAATAGTCACTTCTGTCACAACTCAGCTGTGCAGAACGCACGAGTAGGGACTGCCGCCCTCGTCGCCGCGCCGCCCGTCCGGCCTGCCCGGCGCCCTGTTGTGCCGCCGCCCCCGCTCCGCAGGAGCAGCCGGACGGGCTCCACGAAGAAGGGCAAGAACTAGTAAAAGGGTCAACACCCAGAAAAATAGCTGATACAGGCCATCCCACCACTGTGGGCAGGCGGCCCCTTCGGGACCCGCCGGCCCCGGCGGATATGGTGTGCCCGACAACTTCATCCGCGCCCGAACGGGGGAAGACCGGTGTGAATCCGACGCTGACCCGCAACCGTGAACGCGTCCGTGCCCCGAGCACGGCCGCGGAAGCCGGGGCACCCTTGCGGGCGCGAACAGGCTCCCGCCCATCGGCAGCGCCCCTCCCGGCGCCCGCCGCGGGGCGGCACCGTCGAGGTATACGGAGCTGAGCCCGGTGCCATCCGCGTGCGGCACATGCGTGGGTGAGCGGCGGTGCCCGGCTGCCCGCCGGCCACCTCGCCCTCCGCCCACGAAAGGCACCGTGACCATGAACGTACGCCGCACCGCCGCGGCCTTCGCCGCCTCCGCCGTGCTCAGTGCGCTCGCCGCGCCGGTCGCCTCGGCCGACACCGCTCCGCCCTCCCCGTCACCGTCGAAGCCCGAGCTGCCCTCCGCGCTGTACGGCAGCCAGGACCCCACGTACGACGGGGTCTGGCGGCAGTCCATAGCCCTGCTCGCGCAGGACACCGCGGGGGTCACGCCGGCGCCGAAGGCCGTGCAGTGGCTGGCCGGGCAGCAGTGCGCGACGGGCGGCTTCGCCCCGTACCGCGCGGACCCGGCGGAGAAGTGCGACGCGAAGACCCCGGTCGACAGCAACGCCACCTCCGCCGCCGTCCAGGCGCTGGCCGCGCTCGGCGGGCACTCCGGCGCCGTCGAGAAGGCGGTCGGCTGGCTGAAGTCGGTACAGAACGAGGACGGCGGCTGGGGCTACGCCCCGGGCGGTCCCAGCGACACCAACTCCACCTCGGTCGTGATCGGCGCGCTCGTCGCGGCCGGTGAGAAGCCGGAGAAGGTGACGTCGAAGCAGGAGAAGTCGCCGTACGACCTGCTCCAGGACCTCCAGCTGGACTGCGACGCGGACAACGGCCAGCGCGGCGCCTTCGCCTACCAGCCGGACAAGAAGGGCGGCGTCTCGCCCAACGCCGACGCCACCGTGGCCGGCGCGCTCGCCGGGCACGCCAAGGGCTTCGTCGTCGAGCCGCCGGACGAGAACACCGACGTCCAGCCGCTGGAATGCGGGGCCACCGACGCCGAGGACGGCCGCGAGCCGGACGAGGCCGCGTCCGGCGCCGCCGCCTACCTCACGGACCTCCTGGAGAAGGACGGCGGGCACCTCACGGTGCTCCAGCCGGGCGCCGACAAGCCCGCCCCCGACCCGTCCAACACCGCCGAGGCCGTGATCGCGCTCGCGGCGGGCGGCCACCTCGAGGCGGCCGAGGGCCCGCTCGGCTGGCTCGAGCGGAACTCCGCCGACTGGGCGAAGGACAACCCGGCCGGCCTCGGCACCCTCGTGCTCGCCACGCACGCCACGGACACCGACCCCCGGTCCTTCGGCGGCGCCGACCTCGTGGCGCAGCTGAACGCGACCGGCCCGAAGCCGGCCGACGTCGACCCGCAGGAGCAGTCCGCGGAGAAGACCGCCGACGAGAGCGACCAGGGCACGGTCGTCTGGTGGCTCATCGGTGCCGGCCTGGCCGCCGGGGCCGGCATCGGCGTCCTGCTGAGCCGCCGCACGAAGCGGGTGTGAGCGCGGTGCGGCGGACCACGGTGCGGCGGCTCACGGCTGCCGCCGCACTGCTGCTCGCCGCCGCCGTCAGCGCGCTCTGCGCGGCCCCGGCGTACGCCGACGGCTACCGCTACTGGTCCTTCTGGGACCGGGACGGCGGCGGCTGGGCGTACGCCGCACAGGGCCCCGCGACCGCCGTGCCCGGCGACGGCGAGGTGCAGGGCTTCCGGTTCTCCGTGAGCACCGGCACCCAGGACGCAGCGAAGCCGCGCGGCCCCGCGGACTTCGACGCCATCTGCGGCGGCACTCCCGCGCGGGAGGGCGCCAAGCGGGTCGCCCTGATCCTCGACTTCGGCAGCGCCGCCGACGCCCCGGACGGCGAGTCCCCGCCGGCGGGCCGTACGGAGTGCGCGAGCGTCCCGGCGGACGCGAGCAGCGGTGAGGCCCTGGCGTCCGTGGCGAAGCCACTCCGTTACGGCTCGTCCGCGCTGCTGTGCGCGATCGCCGGCTACCCGGAGACGGGCTGCGGCGAACAGACGTCCGACGATGCGCAGGGCACGGAGTCATCGGGTACGGAGCCGAGCGGCTCGGCCGCGCCGGGGGACACCGCCGCCGCGTCCGAGGGCGCCGGGCAGCCGGCCGGCGAGCAGGAGGACGGCGGACCGTCCGCCGGCCTCTACGCGGGCATCGCCGTCGTCGCCGTCATCGCCGAAGCCGCGATCCGGCAGGCCCGCCGCCGCGGATGAGCACTCCCGGCCACGAGACGCCCCGTCCCGCCCCCGACGACGACCGGGCG
>DOWQ01000354.1 GCA_003519485.1 Streptomyces sp.
ACCGCGGCGAACCGCGGCACCCGTGACCGGCGGACCGCCGGCAGGCCGGGCGCCGCGGAGGCCGGCGCCCCGGCTCAGCGGCCCTGCAGCGACCGCACGTTGTCGCCGAAGGTCCAGTTCCGCGACCCGTCCCAGTTGACGGACCACGTCATCAGGCCCTTGAGACCGCCCCGGTAGGCGTTCCAGGCGTCGGCCACCAGCCCCGGCGGCATGTAGCCGCCACCGGCCCCCGGCTGGGCGGGCAGCCCGGGCACCTGCTTGTCGTAGGGAACCCGGATCGTGGTGCCCTGGACGACGAGGCCCTCGGCCAGGCAGTCCGTCTGGGCGGTGAAGCCCTCGACCGTTCCGGCGGAGTACGCGTCACCGGAGCAGCCGTACATGCTGCCGTTGTAGTACTGCATGTTCAGCCACCACAGCCGCCCGTTGTCGGCGTACTTCTTGACGATCGGCAGGTACGCGCCCCAGATCGAGCCGTAGGCGACGCTGCCGCCGGTCACATAGGCCGTCTCGGGAGCCATCGTCAGGCCGAAGCCGGGCGGCATCCGGTCGAGCACGCCGTCGATGATGTGCATCAGATTGGCCTGCGAGGCGGAGGGCCGGGTGATGTCCCCGCTGCCGACCAGGCCGGTCTCGATGTCGATGTCGATGCCGTCGAAGTTGTACTCCTCGAGAATCGGCACCACCGTGTCGATGAACCGGTCGGCGACGGCACGCGAGTTGAGGTCGATGCCGGCCGCCGCGCCGCCGATGGACATCAGCAGTGTCATGCCGTTCGCCTTGGCGTCGCACATCTCGGCCGGGGTGGAGACCTTGACGGTCCGGTCCATGCCGTCCTCCCAGAGCACGGTGCCGTCGCCGCGGATGACGGGGAAAGCGGCGTTGACCACGTTGTAGCCGTGCTGCCGGATGCGGGGGTCGTTGATCGGCACCCAGCCGAAGGGCGGGTGGACGCCGTTCGCCGCACCGTCCCAGTTCTCCCAGTAGCCCTGGAGCACTTTGCCGGCCGGACGTCCCTGGAGCGGACAGGTGTCGGCCTGCGCCGCACGCTCGGCCGGCGGTGTCCGCCCGGCCGCGGCGGCCGGTGGTGACAGCACCGTGCACGCCATGACCAGGCTCATCGCGGACAGGCCCAGCGCTCGCCTCAGCATCCCCGGCTCCCTTCGGGCCTCGCCACCGCGCGCTGCGCACGCGCGCTCCCACGTCGCGCTCCGAGAACTGCGGCGGAGCACCCGGCCGGTGACGACTCCTCCGGCGCCGCACCCGAACGGACGTGCCCCGGCCCGGCGCGGGCTGCCGCGCCGGGCCGAGGCGGGATCAGCAGGCACCGAGGTCCTTCCAGACGGTGGAAACGCCCGGCTCCTCGCCGCGCACCCACCAGGCGGCCCGGTAGGCGTGGCCCTTGTGGGTCACCGTCGAACCGCCCACGTAGGCCTTCGCCGCGTCCCGGGGTTCGGCTGCCGCGCACTCGGCGGGCGGGGTCGGCGGGTTCGGCTCCTGGGGGCCGCCGCCGGTGCCGTTGACGTCCACGTCGACGCAGTTGTAGAACGCGTTGACGGTGTCGGCGATGTTCCACACCGCGAGGATCTTGTGGCGGCCGCTGGGCAGCCCGGTCAGCGTGTGCGAGACGTTCGACGGCGGCTGCGTGTTGCCCTGGTCGACCCTCCGGAACAGGGCGCCGTCGACGTAGTAGTCCCACGTGCTGGTGCGGTGCGCAGCCGTCAGCCGCCACTGGAAGGTGACCGAGTTGGAGACCCGGGTCACCGGCCAGTTCTTGCTCTCGTCGTCCAGCACCCGCCAGCCGCTGCCGCCGCTGCACAGCCGCGAGCCCTTGGGCGCCTCGACGCTCTGCGGCTCGTACTGCAGGCCGCCGCAGCCGGTGACCCGGCCCGTGGCGCAGTGGTCCTGGCGGCTGGGCGGGGAGGTGATCCAGCCGTGGGCGCTGGCCGGGCTCGCCGAGGTGACGACGACCGCCAGGGGTACGGCGAGCGCGAAGGTGGAGAAGGTGGTCAGGAGTCGTTTCAGACGCATGCTCATGTGGGGGCTCCTTCGGGGCCGACGCGTCCGGGCGGGTCGACCGGGCGCGCGGAGTTGACGCGGATCAGTGCCGCCACGGCACGCCGCCCCCGGGCCGTAGCTCATCGCGGATTACGGTAGAGCGACGGTGGTGAGCCGTTAAGGCGGTTTTCAGTTGCGCCTCAGCGGTCACGACAGCCCGCCGCCGACACCCTTTTACGGCGCGCGAAGAGCCCGGCTGCGACACCGTCACCGCACGTGGAGAGGCTTTCCGGCGGCGGCAGGAGCAGTCGGGCGATGACCGCGGACCGAGCGGTCCGGCGGGTTTTGTGCCGGTTCGACCGGCGTCTCAAAAGGTCTGGACCAAGCGCCCGGAGTCGCCGTGGATTCCGGCCACCGGGGACCGGCGACGCGGGTACGTCACGGACACGACGGCCCTGCACGCGGGCGTCAGGCGTCCTCCCGGTAGAGGTCGGCGAGCAGGGCCACGGCGGCGTGGGTGGCCGGGTGGGGGTCGTGCCGGCGCCAGATGAGATGGACCGGGATGGGATCGGTGTCGCGCAGCGGACGGTAGGCGATGCCGTCGCGGCGGTACTGGGTGGCGGTGGCCTGCGCGGTGACGCCGACGCAGCGGCCGGTGGCGATGGCGGCGAGCCAGTCGTCGACGTCGCGGGTGTACTCCACGGCGGGGCGGGCGCCTTCCGGCCACAGGTCCAAGGTGGTGGTGCCGGTGCGGCGGTCCACCACCAGGGTGCGTTCGCGGATCTCCTCCAGCCGGACGCTGCGGCGCCTGGTCCACGGGTCGTCGGAGGCGAGGGCGAGGTAGCGGCGCTCGTGGCCGACGAGGGCATGGGCGTAGCGGCGGGTGTCGACGGCGGTACGGACGACGGCCAGGTCGCACAGACCCTCGGCGAGGCCGCCGGTGGATGTGTTGTGGCGGATCAGCTGCAGTTCGACCTCGGGGTAGCGGTCGTGCCAGCGGCGCTGGAACTCGGCGGTGCGGCGGCCCATCGCGGACCAGGCGTGGCCGATGTGCAGCCGGGTGTGGCCGGTGGTGGCCTGGCGGAACAGCTCGTCGGCCTCGGCGAGCAGGTGCCGGGCACGGGCGAGAATCTGCACGCCGGCCGTGGTGGGGTTGACCGTGCGGCTGGTGCGGTGCAGCAGCCGCACGCCCAGGACCCGTTCCAGGGCGAGCAGCGTCCGGGACACGGCGGCCTGGGAGACGCCGAGCTCGATCGCGGCGTCGGTGAAGCTGCCGGCGTCGACGATCGCGACCAGGCAGCGCAGGTGCCTGAGCTCCAGTTCCGTACGACCATTCATACGTCCATCGTATGGATGGAACATCGAATGCATTTTGCGCATGGGTCGGCGTGGCGGACTGTGGCGCCATGAAAACCGCAGCGCGCGCAGGGACCACGACAACGGCGACCGCCGCGTCCGGGGCGGCTTCACCCCGGTGGTCCGGGCCGGCGCTGATGCTGGGCAGCGGTCTGTCCACCCAGATCGGGGCGTCGGTCGCCGCGCTCGCGTTCCCGGTCATGGGGCCGGTGGGGGTGGTGGCGGTGCGCCAGTGGGTGGCCGCCGTGGTGCTGCTGAGCGCGGGCCGGCCCGGGCTGCGCGCGTTCACCGCCGCACAGTGGTGGCCGGTGCTGGGGCTGGCCACGGTGTTCGCGACGATGAACCTGACGCTGTACACGGCGACCGACCGGATCGGGCTCGGCCTTGCCGTCACCCTGGAGTTTCTCGGCCCGCTCACCGTGGCACTGGCGAGCTCCCGCCGCCGTACCGATCTGGTCTGCGCCGTCGCCGCCGCGGCGGCTGTGGTGGTCCTCACCCGGCCCCGGCCCAGCACGGACTACTTCGGCATCGGCCTGGCGCTGCTGGCCGCCGTCTGCTGGGGCTGCTACATACTCCTCAACCGCACCGTGGGCGAGCGCCTGCCCGGCCTGCAGGGGTCGGCCGCCGCCGCGGCCGTCTCCGGCCTGCTCTACCTGCCCGTCGGCGCCGTCGCCCTGTGGCTCCACCGGCCGACCTCCACCGCCCTGCTGTGCGCACTGACGGCCGGCGTGCTGTCGTCCGCAGTGCCGTTCCTCGCCGACCTGCTCGCTCTGCGCCGGGTGCCCGCCCACTTCTTCGGGATCTTCATGAGCGTCAACCCGGTGTTCGCGTCCCTGATCGGCATGCTCGTCCTCGGCCAGCACCTGGACGCGGCGTCGTGGCTGGCCGTCGCCGCGATCGTCACCGCCAACGCCGTCGCCGTGGGCACCGCCGGCGGACGTTCGAACGTGCGGGCCGTCCGATGAGGCCCCGCGTCCCCCGGTCCGGTTCCCACTTCCAGGTGCTCTCGTCGGCTGACGGGGCGCGTGGGACGGTCCCGCCGCTCTCGTACCGCTCTCGTGCCGGAAAAAAATCTCGGGCGAGGCTGTCGATACGGCTGCATCCCGTTCGTCGTCATGATGTACGGCAGCCCGCCGTACGAGGACGACAGAGTTTGAAGGAGTCCGACCATGAAGTACATGCTCCTGATCAACAGTGGTGCGATCGACGCGAACGGAGCGGCCGCGGAGTGCGGCGTCGAGGACTGGACGGCCTACGACAAGACGGTGCGCGACGCGGGGATCCTGGTATCCGGTGAGTCGCTGGCGGACCTGGTCACCGCCACGACGGTCCGGGTCGGCCCGGACGGTGAGCGGGCGGTCACGGACGGGCCGTTCGCGGAGACCCGCGAAGTCCTCGGCGGCTTCTACGTCATCGACGTGCCGGACCTCGACGCCGCGCTCGACTGGGCCGCCCGCTGCCCCGGCGCCCGCGGCAGCGGCTCGGTCGTGGTGCGGCCGGTCGCCGACTTCGGGGCCTGACGGGGATGGAGAGCCGGGCCACGGGTACGGACCGGGCCGTGGAGTCGGTGTTCCGCGAGGAACACGGACGGCTGCTCGCCTCGCTCGTCCGCCGCTTCGGCGACCTCGACCTGGCCGAGGAGGTCGCCTCCGAGGCGGTCGAAGCGGCGCTGGTGCACTGGCCGGTCCAGGGCATTCCGGTCCGGCCCGGGGCCTGGCTGCTGACGACGGCCCGGCGCAAGGCCGTCGACCGGTTGCGGCGGGACCAGGCGTACGCCGCCCGGCTCGCCGTCCTGCAGGTGGAGGCGGACCGGGCCGCCCCCGCCCCGCCCGCGGACACCGGCAGCGATCTCCCCGACGAGCGGCTGCAGCTGTTCTTCACCTGCGCCCACCCGGCCCTGCCGGCCGAGGCCCGCGGGGCGCTGACCCTGCGCTGCCTGACGGCGCTGACGACGCCCGAGGTCGCGCGGGCCTTTCTGGTGCCGCCCGCGACGATGGCCCAGCGGATCGTGCGGGCGAAGAAGAAGATCCGCGAGGCCCGGATCCCGTTCCGGGTACCCGGTGCCGACGAGCTGCCCGAGCGCCTGCCGGGCGTGCTGCAGGTGCTCTATTCGATCTTCACCGAGGGGTACGCGGCCAGTTCGGGATCCGACCTTCAGCGGCCCGACCTCGCCGAGGAGGCCCTCCGGCTGACGCGGATCCTGCGCCGGCTGCTGCCCGCCGAGCGGGAGATCACCGGGCTGCTGGCCCTGATGCTCCTCGTCCACGCCCGCCGCGACGCCCGCACCGGCCCGGACGGCGGGCTCGTACTCTTCGAGGACCAGGACCGCGGCCGCTGGGACCGCACGATGATCGAGGAGGGCCTCGCCCTGGTGCCCGTCGCGCTGACGGGCGGCCCGCCCGGCCCGTACGGCGTACAGGCCGCGATCGCCGCCCTGCACGACGAGGCACCGGAGTCCGCGACCGTCGACTGGCCGCAGATCGTCGCCCTCTACGACGTACTGCTCGCGCTCACCCCGTCACCGGTGGTCGCGCTGAACCGGGCCGCGGCGGTGGCGATGCGCGACAGCCCGGAGGCGGGCCTGGCGCTGCTCGACGACCTGGCCGGCGAGGAGCGGCTGCGCGCCCACCACCCCTACCCGGCGGCGCGGGCGGACCTGCTGCACCGGCTC
>DOWQ01000530.1:0-8723 GCA_003519485.1 Streptomyces sp.
CCGGCAGCCACCACCCGACGCAAGGAGTCCCCTCCTCATGAGCGACATCGTTCGCGCAGCCCTGTTCCAGACCACGTGGAAGGGCGACAAGGAAAGCATGCTCGACGAGCACGAGCGGGCGGCTCGCGAGGCCGCGGCGCAGGGCGCCCGGGTCATCTGCTTCCAGGAGCTCTTCTACGGCCCGTTCTTCTGCCAGGTACAGGACGAGGAGTTCTACTCCTGGGCCGAGAAGGTCCCGGACGGGCCCACGGTGCAGCGCTTCAGCGCGCTCGCGAGGGAGCTCGGGATGGTCATGGTGCTGCCGGTGTACGAGGAGGAGCAGCCGGGCTTCCTCTACAACACGGCGGCGGTCATCGACGCCGACGGCAGCTACCTGGGGAAGTACCGCAAGAACCACATCCCGAACCTGAAGGGCTTCTGGGAGAAGTTCTACTTCCGTCCCGGCAACCTGGGCTACCCGGTGTTCGACACCGCGGTCGGCAAGGTGGGCGTCTACATCTGCTACGACCGGCACTTCCCCGAAGGCTGGCGTGCCCTCGGCCTCAATGGCGCGGAGATCGTGTTCAACCCGTCCGCCACCCACCGCGGCCTGTCCCGCTACCTGTGGGAGCTGGAGCAGCCGGCCGCGGCCGTCGCCAACGCCTACTTCGTCGGCGCCATCAACCGGGTCGGCGTCGAGGAGTACGGCGACAACGACTTCTACGGCACCTCCTACTTCGCCGGCCCCGAGGGCCGCGCGGTGGGCGGCACGGCCGGCGACAGCGATCCGGAGCTGGTCGTCCGCGATCTGGACCTCGGCGAGATCCGCAGGATCCGCAACCGCTGGGCGTTCTACCGCGACCGCCGCCCCGAGTCCTACGGCGAACTCACGGAGGCCTGACGATGCGCGAGGACGAGACCGGTGAGCAGCCCGTGCGAGTGTTCACCGGCAGCAGGATCGAGCCGCTCGACGGCACCCGGCCGGAAGCCTTCGCGGTCCGCGGCGAGCGGGTGGCGGCCACCGGGTCGCGCGCCGAGCTGGCCGACCGCTTCCCCGCCGTCGAACGCGTGGACCTCGACGGGGCACTCGTCGTCCCCGGCTTCAACGACGCCCACTGCCACACCTCGCAGGCCGCGCTGGCGCGGGTACGGGTGGACGTGTCGGACGCCCGGACCGCCGATGAGGTGCTGGCCGCCCTGCGGGCCCGCGCGGCGCTGGTCCCGCCGGGGGAGTGGGTGGTGGGGCAGGGGCTGCACGAGGACGCCCTGTCCGGACGGGTGGACCGGGACCTCCTCGACCGGGCCTCGGCCGAGCACCCGGTCGTCGTCATCCAGTACACCTTCCACCGAGCCGTCGCCAACACCGCCGCCCTGGAGCGGATCGGATACCGCACGGAGGCCGACGCGCCGTCCGGCGGGCAGCTCCTGACCACCGCGGACGGCCGCCTCGACGGCTGGATGTACGAGCGGGCCTGGCTGGACCCCTGGCTGCCGGGCAGCGGCCGGGAGTCGATCGCGCCCGGTGGCGAACCGTCCGCCCAGCTCGCCGCGCTCCGGGAGGTCAACACCGAGCTGCACCGGCTGGGGATCACGTCCTACTGCGACGCGATCGTCACGCCGCTGGAGCAGGAGATGTACGCGGCGGCACACCGCCTCGGGCAGCTCACCCCGCGCGTGAGCATGCTGCTGTGGCATTCCTACTTCGACCCCCGGGCCTGGCCCGCGGAGCAGCCCGACGCCCACCGGCTTCAACTGGCCGGGGTGAAGCTGATGCTGGACGGCGCCCTCTCGGGCGGCACCTGCCTGTGCCGGCAGCCCTACCCGAGCGCCACCGGGGGCGACAACGGCCTGCAGGTGCTCGACGACGCCGGGTTCCAGCGGACCGTACGGTCCGTCCACGCCGCCGGCGCGCGGGTGGCCGTGCACGCCAACGGGGACCTCGCCATCAGCAAGGTGTTGGATGTGCTGGAGTCGCTGGTCCACCCGCCGTCGGGGGAGCGGATCAACCACCGGCTCGAACACTGCAGCATCACGGACGAGGGGCTCATCGAACGGATCCGGGCGGCCGGTGCGACCCCGGTCCCGTTCGGCGCGTTCGTCGCGCACTTCGGCGAGGCCATCGAACGCTTCTACGGGGCTGAGCGGGCCGCCATGGCCTGCGCCCACAAGTCGATGCTCGACGCGGGGATCGCGGTCGCGGGCTCCTCGGACTTCCCCATCATCCCCATCGACCCGCTGCCGGCGATCCGCAGCATGGTGACGCGGCGGACGGCCGGCGGCGGCGTGCTGGGCCCCGACCAGCGGCTGAGCGTGACGGACGCGCTCGGGGTCTACACCCACGGGTCGGCGCACGCGACGGGCGAGGGCCGCGTCAAGGGCCGGCTGGCCGCGGGACAGTCGGCGGACTTCACGGTGCTCGACACCGACCTGGCAGCCGTGGACCCGCAGGAGATCACCTCGGCCCGGGTGACCTCGACCTGGGTGGGCGGCAGCTGCGTCTGGTCCGCCGGGTCGTGAGCCGCGGGCGGGCCGCCGCCCGGCCGTCCCGCGCGGGCGGCGGTCCGTTCCCTGTCCGTTCCGTCAGCCTCAGGACCCCGCCGGGGAACTCGCGCACCGCAGCGCGAACAGGACCGTGGCGGCGTCCGCGGGGCGTGTCGGGTGGTAGCCGGTCAGCTCGGTGAAGCGGCTCAGCCGGTTCAGCACGGTATTGCGGTGGCAGTACAGCTCCCGGCCGGTTGCTGTGATCGAGCCGGACTCGCAGTAGGCGGCGACGGTGTCCAGCAGCCGCTGCCGCTCATGGGGCGGCAGCGGGTCCAGGCCGGAGAGGACCGAGCCGGCGAGTATCGCCGCGATGGGCCCGAGGCGGGCGACGGCCACCGGCATCCACGCCCGGCTCAGCGGCACCGGCCCGGCCGCCTGCGGGTCCAGGGTCGCGGCAATCGCCTCCGCCACCCGGACCACGTCCGGCACCCGGGCCAGCCCGTGGGCCACCGGGCCGAGAGCGCACGGCACGCCGTCCAGCCAGCCCGGGCGTGACGCGTCGGCCGCCTGCGGAAGCCTGGCGACGAGCACGAGCATGCCGTTGTGCTGCTGCAGATGGGCGACCTGCCCGGCGAGCCGGTCGCTGACGGCGCTGCGCATGGCCTGCTGCGACTCCGGCGGTGCGATCGCCACGGCGAAGTCCGACTGCGCGGAGACCTGGAGCATCGTCGCCGCCTGGGCGACGAGCTGCTGGTCCCGGCCGTCGGAGGAGAGCAGCCGGCCCATCAGCGCGGTCCGTTCCCGCTCCCGCTCCCGGGCCAGCACGGCGACCTCGTCCAGGTACGCCGCGTGCACGTTGACGGTGTGGAATTCCACCGCCTCCCACACCCGCACCGCTCCGCTCGTCAGCTCCGGCATCGCCTCCGGCGGGGTGCGTTCCAGAAAGGCGTTCCACAGCACCCGGAAGTCCATCCGCACGGCCTGCAGCAGCCGCTCCAGCGGTACGCCCTGATGGGCGCGGCGGCGGCCCAGCCACTCCGGCGTACGGAGCAGTTCCTCGCGTACGGGGAGACCACCGATGAGCCGGAGGAGCATCTCGAAGCAGGCCCGGCCGGTGTCGCGCAGGTCTCCGGGATCGACCGTGGCGCGGTAGTCGTCCATCTCCGAGACCTCCGCGACGTAGTGCACGACCAGGGAGTCGACGTCGTCGAGGCAGTCACGCACCAGAGTACGCAGCGCTGCGGGCACGGGGGGACCCGGTTGCGGCTCCCGGGCGGCGGCGGCCGCCGGAGCCGGGGCGGTGGTGTCCGGATCGCTGCCATGGCCCTCTACGGGTATCGGACTGTGCATACGCACATTATGCGCCCTGGAGTACGCAGCGATTCGTCATTGTTCATGCACTGTTCCACCAGGCAGTCTGCTCCCTGTACCCCAATCGCGCCGTCAACGGGCCGCGCATCGCATCGAGGGGAAACGCACCATGCATCTGACTCCACGCGAGCAGGAGAGGCTCCTGCTCTTCTCGGCCGCCGAGCTGGCCCGGCGGCGGCTGGCCCGGGGCGCCCGGCTCGGCGCGACCGAGGCCATCGCCCTGGTGTGCGACGAGATCCTGGAGATGGCCTGGGACGGCACGCCGCTGGAGACCGTCGTCGAGCGCGCTCCCGCCCTCGTACCGCGCGACCGGCTGCTGCCCGGCGTCGCCGAGTCGGTGCCCAGCATCCAGGTCGAGGCGCTCTTCCCGCACGGCTCCGCGCTGGTGCACGTGTCCGAGCCGTTCGGCCCGGCCGACCCCGAGGGCCCCGGGGGTGTCCTGGTCACCGACGGGGAGATGGAACTCGCCCCCGGCCGGCCCCGCAGCACCCTGACCGTCACCAACCGCGGAGGCCGGGCGGTGTGGGTCTCCTCGCACTTCCCGCTGGAGGAGGCCAACCCCGCCCTCGACTTCGACCGCGAGGCCGTCCGCGGCCACCGGCTGGACGTACCGGCCGGCGCCTCGGTCGCCTTCGAGCCGGGCGAGACCCGCTCCGTGACCGTCGTGACCCGAGGAGGAGAACGATGAGCCGGCTGACCCGGCGCGAGTACGCGTCCCTTTACGGCCCCACCACCGGCGACCGGATCAGACTGGCCGACACCGACCTGTGGATCCGGGTCGAGGCCGACGACACCGAGCCCGGCGAGGAGATGCTCGGCGGCTGCGGCAAGACCGCCCGCGACGGCCTGCTCGTCACCGGCCGCGCGCCGCGTGACAGCGCCCTGGACATGGTGGTGCTCGGCGTGGTCGTCATGGACCCGCTCCTCGGCATCCGCAAGACCAACATCGGCATCAAGGACGGCCGCGTCGTCGGCACCGGCCGGGCCGGCAACCCCGAGAACAACGACGGCGTCGAACTGGTCGTCGACTCCCACACCGCGATGATCAACGGCCAGGGGATGCTCGCGACCCCCGGCGTCGTGGACTCCCATGTGCATCTCTCCAGCCCCGAGGTGGTGCCAGCCGCGCTCGCCGCCGGCGTGACCACCATGGTCGGGATGGGCATCGGGGGAGTGTGGGACGTCGGCGCCAACCCGGCGTACAACCTGCACAGCCTCATCGAGGGCTGGCGTGACGCCCCGGTCAACGTGGCCTTCCTGGCGCGCGGCTCCTCCTCGTCGCAGGAACTGCTGGAGCGCGCCGTGCTCGCCGGCTCCGGCGGCTTCAAGATCCACGAGGACTGGGGCGCCACCCCGCGGATCGTCGACACCTGCCTCGGCGTCGCCGAGGACGCCGATCTGCCGGTGGCGCTGCACACCGACACCCTCAACGAGTCCGGCTACCTCTCCGACACCCTGCTCGCCACCCGGGGCCGGACCGTGCACGCGTACCACGTCGAGGGTGGCGGCGGGCACCCCGACCTGCTGGAGATCGTCTCCCAGCCGCACGTCCTGACGTCCTCCACCACCCCGACGCTGCCGCTCACCCCCGCCACCATGGCCGAGCTGCTGCCGATGACGATGACCGTGCACGGCGGCCACCACGGGATGGCGAGCGACGTGTCCATCGCCGCGAGCCGGCTGCGCGAGCACGCCATCGCCGCCGAGAACGCCCTGCACGACCTGGGCGCGATCAGCATCGTCAACTCCGACTCCATGGGCATGGGCCGCATCGCCGAGACCGCCCGCCGCACCTGGCAGCTCGCCCACGTACGGGCGGAGCTCGCGGGTGAGACCGGGCCGGAGGCGGACAACAACGCCCGAGTGCTGCGCTATCTCGCCAAGATCACCCTCAATCCGGCGATCGCCCACGGGATGGCCTCCGACGTCGGCTCGCTGCGCAAGGGCAGCATCGCCGACATCGTGCTGTGGCGCCCGGCGACCTTCGGCGCCCAGCCCGAGTTGGTGCTGAAGTCCGGTTTCGTAGCCTGGGGCATGTCCGGGTCCGGCTCCGGCTCCACGCGGCTCACCCAGCCGCGGGTGATGAAGCCGTACTTCGGCGGGCTGGGCGGCGCGCCGCGCCGGCTCTCCACCGTCTTCGTCTCCGGGGCCTGCCTGGAGGACCGCGCCGCCGCCGAGTCGCTGCCGCGCGGCGTGCGGTACACCGCGCTGCGCGACAGCCGCGGTCTCACCCGCGCCGACATGGTGGGCAACACCGCCGTACCGGATGTGCGGGTGCCCACCACCCCCGACGCCGTCCTCGTCGACGGCCGCCCCGTCGACATCCACCACGCCGCCGAGCTGCCGCTGACCCGGCTGCAGAACCTCGCCTGAGACCTCCGCGAAAGTCCCATGCTCGATCTGAAACTCACCAACGCCCGCATCCGCACCGTCGACGACGGCCACCCCCGCGCCCACACCCTCGGCGTCCTGCACGGACGGATCACCGGCCTCGACGAGGCCGTCGAGCACCTGCCGGCCCGTACCACCCTCGACTGCCGGGGCGCCGTAGTCGTCCCCGGCTTCGCCGACGCCCACAACCACATGGCCTGGTTCGGCCAGTCCCTGGACGAGCTCGACCTCGGCCCGGCCACCGGGCTCGGCGACCTCTACNNGACCGGGTGGCCGCCCGCGCCGCCCGCCTCCCCGCCGACGCCTGGATCGTCGGCTCCGGCTACGACGACACCACCCTGGGCGCGCACCCGCACCGGGAGGCCCTGGACCGGGCCGGCGGCGGCCGACCCGTCTGGCTCAAGCACCGCTCCGGCCACATGTGCGCGGTCAGCAGCGCGGTGCTGCGGCAGGCCGGAGTCCTGGACGGCTCGGCCGCCGAGCCGGCGGGCGGAGTCGNNGCGCGCCCACCGGACTGCTCCAGGAACGCGCCCAGGCCCTGGTCACCGGACTCGTCATGCCGTACCCCGTCGCCGGCCTCGCCGACGCCATCGGCAAGGCGAGCGCCGTCTACGCCTCCGAGGGGCTCACCCATGTCACCGAGGCCGGCATCGGCCTCGGCCTCATCGGCCGCAGCCCGGTCGAGGCCGCCGCCTACCAGCTCGCCCGCGAACGGGGCACTCTGAACACCCGGGTCGAGCTGATGGTGGCCGCCGACAACCTCCACCCGCTGGACGCACACGCCGACGACGACATCGGCACCGGCATCGACCTCGGCCTGCGCACCGGCTTCGGCGACGACCGAATACGCATCGGCCCCGTGAAGATCTGGCTGGACGGCTCCCTGATCGGGCGCACCGCCGCCGTGTCCGAGCCCTTCTGCGGCCACGACCACGACACCGGCGTCTACCAGAACGGCCCGGAGGAGATGCGCGACCTGGTCGTCGCCGCGCATCGCGCGGGCTGGCGCGTCGCGGCGCACGCCATCGGCGACAGCGCCGTCGACCTTGCCCTGGACTCCTTCGCCAGGGCCCAGGGGGCGGCGCCCCGCCCCGACGTGCGCCACCGCATCGAACACGCCGGCGTCGTACGCCCCGACCAGCTCGCCCGCTTCGCCGAACTCGGCGCCGTACCCGTGCCGCAGCCGCACTTCCTGTACGCCGTCGGGGACACCATGGCCGAGGCCCTCGGCCCGGACCGCACCCCCTGGATGTACCGGCACCGGTCCTTCCTGGAACAGGGGCTGCGGGTCCCCGGCAGCTCCGACCGGCCGGTGGCCCCCGGCGCCCCGCTGCTCGGCATGCAGTCCATGGTGCAGCGGCTCAGCCGCGACGGCGCACTGCTCGGCCCGGGCGAGCGGGTCACCGCCGAACAGGCCCTGCGCGCGTACACCCTCGACGCGGCCTGGGCGAGTCTTGAGGAGGACCGGCGAGGAAGCCTCACCCCCGGCAAACACGCCGACTTCGTCCTGCTGTCCGACGACCCCGTCTCCGTCGACAGCGACCGCATCGGAAGCATCGGCGTACTCGCCACCTTCGTGGCCGGCGAGTGCGTGCACGGCGCCGACGCGCTCGAGGACACCCCCTGGACGACGGGCCCCGTCCCCGTCCCCGTACGCCCGCAAGCAAGGAGCAGCGAATGACCAAGCTCGACCACGCGCCCGGGTCCCCACCCGGTCAGGCGGCCGTCGTCACCGGCAAGGACGCCGGCCGGGTCGCCTTCGCCGCCTTCGTCGGCACCGCGCTGGAGTGGTACGACTACTTCCTCTTCGGCACGGCCGCGGCCATCATCTTCAACCGGCTGTTCTTCACCTCGCTGGACTCCGGTGCCGCGACCCTCGCCGCCTTCGCCACCTTCGGCGTCGGCTTCGCCGCGCGGCCCATCGGCGCGGTCATCTTCGGCTGGCTCGGCGACCGCATCGGCCGCCGTCCCGCGCTGCTCATCACCGTGGTGATGATCGGCGCCGCGACCGGACTCATCGGCCTGCTGCCCGGCTACGCGTCCATCGGCATCGCCGCCCCACTGCTGCTGGTGCTGCTCCGGCTGCTCCAGGGCATCGCGGTCGGCGGCGAGTGGGGCGGCGCCGTCACCCTGGCCGTCGAACACGCGCCGCCCGGCAAGCGCGGGCGCTACGCCGCTCTACCGCAGGTCGGCTCCCCGGTCGGCACCCTGCTCTCCTCCGGCGCGTTCGCCCTGGTGCTGCTGTTGCCCGCTGAGTCCTTCGACGCCTGGGGCTGGCGCATCCCGTTCCTGCTGGCCTTCCCGCTGCTGATCATCGCCGTCTACATCCGCCGCAGGGTCGAGGAGTCCCCGCTCTTCGACGAGATGGTGAAGCAGAACCAGCGCGCCAAGATCCCGGCCGTCGACGTCTTCCGCAAGGCGTGGGGCAGGCTGCTGGTCGCGATAGCGTCCGCCCTGCTGGGCGTCGGCGGCTTCTATCTGCTGACCACCTTCGTGATCAG
>DOWQ01000530.1:8762-8976 GCA_003519485.1 Streptomyces sp.
GGCCGGATGTCGGAGCGGATCGGCCCCGGCCGGGTCACCCTGTGGGGCGGCCTGGCCAGCGCCGCCATGGCCTTCCCGGTCTTCTGGCTCATCGACACCCGGAACCCGATGGTGATCGTCCTGGCTGTCGCGGCCGGCATCGCCGTGCTCTCCGTGGCGTACGCGGTCTCCGGCGCGCTGCTCACCGAGCTGTTCCCGGCCCATCTGCGCTACA
>DOWQ01000018.1 GCA_003519485.1 Streptomyces sp.
CGCCAGCCAGCCCCCGGCGAGCAACAGCGCGGCGGGGCGGCCGGCGCACTCCTCGACGAGCGACTCGGCGGCCTGCGGGTCGACGGTGACGCGCGTGCTGCCCGCGTACCGCGCGAGCAGTTCGACGGCCGCTCCGACGGCGAGCCCGCCGAGCGTGCACGGACGGACGTCCGGGACTCCCGTCAGCGGGCCTTCGGAGACGGCGACGACGAGGCTGCCCGGCGCGTCCGGAACCAGCTCGTGCACCTGTTCGGGGTCCGCGGCGTCGTCCAGCAGCAGGAAGCAGCGGCGTCCGGCGAGGGCGTGGCGTACGGCCTCCGCCAGCTCGTCCTCCCCGGCCCCGGCGGGGGCGGTCCCGCCGAGTCTGCCGAGCAGGTCGCGGGCGATGTCCTCCAACGGGACGGGCGCGCCGCCCGGTTCGGCGAGCCGGACCCGGTACAGCCCGTCGGGATAGTCGGCCGCCACGGTGCGGGCGAACTCCTCCGCCAGCGCCGTACGGCCGGAGCCGGGCCGGCCCGCGATCAGCAGCACCCGGCTGCGCGCGGACTTCCGGCCGGAGAGGGTGTCGAGCCCGGCCCGCCCGATGTCGGCGCGCAGAGAATCGAGCTCGCGCTCCCGCCCGGCGAAGCCGCCCGTCACCGTCCCGGCCGGCCCCCTGCCGCCGGCCACCTGCTCCGCCACGGGCCCGCTCCCGTCCGTTCGCCCTGCGTACGAGCCCGCCGCACCTTCGTGCGGGGGCAGCACTGAGGGTAGTTCACCCGGCACGGAACCCGGCCGTGAACCGGCGCGCACTCGGCGGCCGGGGCAGCGGCGCCGCGCGGGGGAGGCCCGTCCCGGGACAGGCCGTCCTGCGGCCGTCCTAGGAGAAGGGCCGGGCGGGCCAGGGGGCTTCGGCGGGGCGGAGCGCGTCCAGCGCCCCGTCACCGGCCGCGCGGGCCGCCGTCAGGGAGAGGACCCCGACGGCGAGGCAGTTGTTGTGCAGATCGCCCGCCAGCACGCCGCGAACGAGGTCCGCCACCGGCACCCGGGCGAGTTCCATGTCCGCCTCCTCCTCGGCGACCTCGAAGCGCTCGCCCTCGGCGGCCGCGAGGTCGCGGGCGAGGAAGATCCGTACGGCTTCGTCGCAGCCGCCCGGCGTGGTGTAGACGTCCGTGAGGACCCGCCAGTCGCCGGCCTTGACGTGGGCCTCCTCGTACAGCTCGCGCTGGGCGGCGTGCAACGGGTTCTCCCCCGGTACGTCCAGCAGCCCGGCCGGGATCTCCCAGAGCTTCTGCCGTACGGGATGGCGGTATTGGCGGAGGACCAGCGCCCGGTCCTGCTCGTCGAGGGCCAGGACGGCCACCGACCCGGGATGGACCTGGTAGTCGCGGCGGGCGACGCCGCCGCCGGGCATGACCACGTCGTCCGTGCGGACGCTGGTCTTGTTTCCGGTGAACGGCGTCCCGGTGGCGGTGATCCGCCACTCCTCCGGCATGTCCCGGATGTCCTGCTTGCCCATCTGTTCGCGCGTCCTTTCGAAGAGCCGTCGCCGGGAGCCGGGCCTGTACGCACCCGCGCCCCCCGCCACCGTACCGCCGGCCCTCAGGCCGTACGGCGGCTGTCGATCACGGCCTTGACCAGGCCCGCGAAGAGCGGGTGCGGGTGGGTCGGGCGGGAGCGCAGCTCCGGGTGGGCCTGGGTGGCGACGAGGTAGGGGTGGACCTCGCGCGGGTACTCGACGTACTCGACGAGCTTGTTGTCCGGCGAGGTGCCGGAGAAGACGATGCCGGCCTTCTTCTCCAGCTCGGCGCGGTAGGAGTTGTTGACCTCGTAGCGGTGCCGGTGGCGCTCCTCGACGTACGGCAGGCCGCCGTACGTCTCGCGGACGATGGAGCCCTCGGCCAACTTCGCCGGGTACATGCCGAGCCGCATGGTGCCGCCCATGTCGCCCTCGCCGGCGACGATGTCGAGCTGCTCGGCCATGGTGGAGATGACCGGGTGCGGGGTGGCGGCGTCGAACTCGGTGGAGTTGGCGGCCGGGATCGCGGCGAGGTTACGGGCGGCCTCGATGACGATGCACTGCAGGCCGAGGCAGAGGCCGAGCAGCGGCAGCCGCTGCTCGCGGGCGTAGGTGATGGCGCCGACCTTGCCGTCGACACCGCGCTCGCCGAAGCCGCCCGGGACGCAGATGGCGTCCACGTCGCCGAGGTGTTCCGCGGCGCCGGCCGGGGTCCGGCAGTCGTCGGAGACGACCCACTTGATCGACACCCGCGCGTTGTTCGCGAAGCCGCCGGCGCGCAGCGCCTCGGTGACCGACAGATAGGCGTCGGGCAGGTCGATGTACTTGCCGACCAGGGCGACCCTGACCTCGTGCTCCGGCCGGTGGACCCGGCCGAGGAGGTCGTCCCACTCGGTCCAGTCGACGTCGCGGAACGGCAGGTCGAGGCGGCGGACGACGTACGCGTCCAGGCCCTCGGTGTGCAGCACCTTGGGGATGTCGTAGATCGACGGGGCGTCCTTGCAGGCCACCACGGCGTCCTCGTCGACATCGCACATCAGTGAGATCTTGCGCTTGATGGAGCCGGGGACGTCGCGGTCGGCGCGCAGCACGATCGCGTCGGGCTGGATGCCGATGTTGCGCAGCGCGGCCACGGAGTGCTGGGTCGGCTTGGTCTTGAGCTCGCCGGACGGGCCGATGTACGGCAGCAGCGAGATGTGCACCACGAAGACGTTGTCCCGGCCGACCTCGTGCCGGACCTGGCGGATGGCCTCCAGGAACGGCAGCGACTCGATGTCGCCGACGGTTCCGCCGACCTCGGTGATGACGACGTCGACGTCCTCGGTCGCCATCCGCCGGATGCGGTGCTTGATCTCGTTGGTGATGTGCGGGATGACCTGGACGGTGTCGCCGAGGTACTCGCCGCGCCGCTCCTTGGCGATCACTGTGGAGTAGATCTGGCCGGTGGTGACGTTGGCCGTGCCGTCGAGGTCGACGTCGAGGAAGCGCTCGTAGTGGCCGATGTCCAGGTCGGTCTCGGCTCCGTCGTTGGTGACGAAGACCTCACCGTGCTGGAACGGATTCATCGTGCCCGGGTCGACGTTCAGGTAGGGGTCCAGCTTCTGCATGGTCACGCGCAGACCGCGGGCCTTGAGCAGCCGGCCGAGGCTGGAGGCGGTGAGTCCCTTGCCGAGCGAGGACGCGACACCCCCGGTGACGAAGAGATGCTTGGTCGTCGTGGGCTTAGCGGCAATGGCCAAGAGGGGGCTCCCGTGGTCGCGAAGTGAGGTGCGGATCGGCCCCTTCCAGGGGTGCCGTCGCTGCGGTTCCGGGGTGCCGTCCCATCGGATGCGTCCCACCGGTCCACGGGCTACCAGGGTATCAGCGACCCGGGGCGGCCGCTTCGGGCCACCCCGCGGCCGCCCGCCGCCACTGCGGTCCGTAGCCCACCCGATCGGCTCAGTCACCTTGACGAGACCGTCACACGAATACCTGCTCAGCGTCGTATCCTGCTCGGACACATCAGCGAGCCGGCCGGCATGGACCCACTACCGTCAGTCTCCGGAACGAGAGCTCGTCAATGTTCCCTTGACCCGAAATACGCCCGATCAGGGCAACGTAGGCCGTTCGACTGGAGATGCACGTGGCCGGGCGCATCGAGGATTACGCACTCATCGGCGATATGCAGACCGCCGCCCTCGTCTGCCGGGACGGGACAGCCGACTGGTTGTGCCTGCCCCGTTTTGACTCTCATGCCATTTTCGCCGGCCTGCTGGGCACGGACGAACACGGGTTCTGGCGCATGGGTCCGGCCCGTGGGCCGGACGAGGAGCCGCCGCCCGCCGACCGGCGCCGCTATCGCGGCGACTCGTTGGTGCTGGAATCCGAGTGGGACACGCCGCGCGGCACGGTCCGCGTGATCGACTTCATGCCGCCGCGCGACGGCGCGCCGCAGCTGATCCGGATCGTGGAGGGGGTCAGCGGCCGGGTGCCGATGCAGTCGGCACTGCGGATGCGCTTCTCCTACGGCTGGGTCGTCCCCTGGGTGCACAAGGTCGATGACCGTACGGTCGCCGTCGCGGGCCCGGATTCGGTGTGGCTGGACACCGCCGTGGAAACCTATGGCGAGAACCTCACGACATATTCGGACTTCACCGTCTCGCCCGGCGAGCGGATCGCTTTCACCATCAGCTGGGAGCCCTCGCACAAGCAGGCTCCGGCGCTGCCCGAGCCCGAGGCGTCCCTGGTGGCGACGGAGGACTTCTGGCGGGACTGGGTGGCGCAGTGCACGTACCACGGCCCCTACCGGGACGCGGTGGTCCGTTCGCTGATCACGCTGAAGGCCCTCACGTACGGGCCGACCGGCGGGGTCGTCGCCGCGCCCACCACCTCGCTGCCCGAGGACATCGGCGGCAGCCGGAACTGGGACTACCGCTTCACCTGGCTCCGGGACGCGGCGATCACCCTCTCCTCGCTGCTCCGCACCGGCTACCGGGAGGAGGCGCGGGCGTGGCGGGAATGGCTGCTCCGGGCCGTCGCCGGCGACCCGGAGAACCTGCAGATCATGTACGGGATCGCGGGCGAGCGCGAGCTCGGCGAGACGGAGCTGACCTGGCTGCCGGGCTACGAGGGCTCGCAGCCGGTACGGGTCGGCAACGGCGCCGCCGGGCAGCTCCAGCTCGACGTCTACGGCGAGGTCACCGAGGCCCTGCACCTGGCCCATATGACCGGCCTCGCGCGCAATGACTACGCGAGCCTGCTCCAGATCAAGCTGATCAGTTATCTCGAGGGCCACTGGGACGAACCGGACGAGGGCATCTGGGAGATCCGCGGGCCGCGCCGGCACTTCGTGCACTCGAAGGTCATGGCGTGGGTCGCGGTCGACCGGACGGTGAAGCTCATCGAGTCCGGCGATGTCGACGGCCCGCTGGACCGGTGGCGGGAGCTCCGCGACGAGATTCACCGCAGGGTCTGCGAGAAGGGGTACGACAAGGAGCGCAACACCTTCACCCAGTCCTACGGCTCGCAGGAGCTGGACGCCTCGCTGCTGCTCATCCCGCAGATGGGCTTCCTGCCGCCGGACGACAAGCGGGTGATCGGCACGATCGAGGCGATCCAGCGGGAGCTGTCGACCTCGGACGGCTTCGTACTGCGCTACCCGACCACCGGCGAGGACGCCGGTGTGGACGGGCTGGAGGGAGACGAGGGCGCGTTCCTCGCCTGCTCGTTCTGGCTGGCCGACGACCTGGCGATGATCGGCCGGGTGGAGGAGGCGCGGAAGCTGTTCGAGAAGCTGCTCGGGCTGCGCAACGACCTCGGGCTGCTGGCGGAGGAGTGGGACCCGCGGCTGCAGCGTCAGGTGGGGAACTTCCCGCAGGCGTTCAGCCATGTGCCGCTGATCGACACCGCGCTGCGGCTGACGGCCTCCGGCGCGTACGGGGCCTGAGCCACCGGCCGCACGGCCCCCGGCAGTCGATGCCGGGGGCCGCGCGTTCGCTCGGGCCAACGCGGACCGATCAAGAATCGGTCAAAAAACGCTCAGAATGCGCTGAGCGTGAGCGTCATGGCGCTCGGCGCGCCGTCCTGGATGTACGAGGCGAACCCCGCGACGTCGTCGAAGGCGAAGCCGTACGCCTTGCCGTCGGCGCTCACCGCGTGCATCGCCTCGGCGTAGTGGTTGGTGACCTCCTGCTGGTAGAAGGTGGCGGGGTCGGTGGTCGGCTGGGCCGGGTGCGCGCGCAGCGTGGAGCGGTTGAACCCGGCGCCGAGGACGGCGGCCACCGGGCCGGTGGTGCCGTCGTTCGGCGCGGCGAGCGCCCCGTCGCAGAACAGCACGTCGCGGGTGGAGGGCTTGTCGAAGGAGACGGAGGCCGGCCCGGTGAACGAGAGCCGGCCGCCGGCGACCCGCCCGGTGAAGGTGCCCGCGTTGGTGGTGATCCGCAGGTCCGCCGCCGCGTAACGGCTCCACACCTCGTCGATGGCGCCCGCGAGATAGTCCTTGCCGAACAGCCCGGCGTCCAGGCCGTGCCCGGGGGCGATGACCCGCCGGTCACCGAGGACGAGCGGCGCGAAGGCTTCGACGCCCGCGAGGTCGGCGAAGACCTTGGCGCGGGCGCCGGCGCGCAGCTCCCCCGCGGTCTGTTCCTCCGCGCCGGTCAGCCGGATGTTCATCGGGACGCTGAACATGTCGACCATGGTGGTGTTGCAGAACATCCCGGCGTCGTTGTACGTGAACTCGGCGCAGTCGTGCAGCACCTCGTAGTTGGGGTCGCCGGAGACCCAGCCGGCCGGGTACTGGAGGGCGGCGTTGCCGTTCCCGTCGGTGACGGCCTTGAACTTGAGCCTGCCGCCGAGGGAGACGTAGATCCGCCCGGACATCTTCGGCAGCGTCAGCCCGGTGTCGCCGCTGCCGGCCAGCGGGATCGCGTAGTCGGTGAAGCCGTCCGGGCCGTTGTCCGACAGGGCGATCGGGGCGAGTGCGCCCTCGGGGGTGACGCGGACCTGCCGGCCGCCCTCGTTGCCGACGATGTAGATCCGTACCGACCCGTTGTCGAACTGGCCGGTCCTGTTGGCGATGGTGAGCGGCAGTCCGGCGGCCTTGCCGGCCCGGACGGTCAGGCCGTCCGCGCGGCCGGAGAGGACCGTCGCGCCCGAGCCGAGGGCGGCACCCGCCGCGAGCCCGCCGAGAAGTTTCCTGCGGCTGATCATTCGGCTGATCCCTCGCTCTGCTGTACGGACACATGGTCGACGATCATCGGGACGCCGGGCTCGGTGGCGCCGGTCGGGGTGGCGTGGCCGGCGACGCCGTCGGGGAAGGCACCGCCCATCGCCAGGTTGAGCAGCACGAAGTGGCCGTGGTGCGCGGCGGCGGCCCAGGTCGCGGCGTCCAGCTGCCCGGAGTTGACGGAGTGGTACTCCTGGCCGTCGACGTACCAGCGCAGATACTCGGTGGAGCCGGTGCGGTCGAGCTCCAGCGCGTAGGTGTGGAAGCCGGACTGGCAGCTGCTGCCGGGGCAGGGCGTCGAGGCGCCGATGCCGTTGTTCTCGTTGCAGGGGCCGCCGGGCGCGGTGCCGCAGTGCAGCACGCCCCACACGGAGTTGATGCCGTTGACGTTCTCCATGATGTCGAACTCGCCGATGCCGGGCCAGTTCCAGTAGTTGCCGCGGTACTCCGCGCCCAGCGTCCAGAAGGCGGGCCAGTAGCCGAGCGCGGCGTCGCCGGTGATGTCCGGCATCCCGATCCGCGCCTCGATCCGGAGCTTGCCGCCCTCGGGGGCCGCGAAGTCGGTCCGCCGGGTCTCGATGCGGCCCGAGGTCCACTGCCCGGCGCCGTCCTTGAGCGGGGTGATCCGCAGGTGCCCTTCGCCGTCCTGGCTCAGATTGGCGGGGTCGTCGGTGTACGTCTGCCGTTCACCGGTGCCCCAGTTGGCGGGGCCGCCGGGGTAGGAGGTACCGGTGTCGACGATCCAGTCGTCGGCGGACGGCAGCGCGCCCGCGGGTCCGTCGAAGTCCGCGCGCCATATCTCCGCGAGCGCCTCCGGATTCGCGGTGGTGTCCTCGGCCCAGGCGGGCGGCAACGCGAACGCACAGCCCGCGGCGAGGCCGGCCGCGGCGGCGGCCAGCCGAAATTTCATGCTCATGTCACTACTCTCCTCGTACGGTGGGGGTCAGGAGGAGTTGTTGAGAGCGCTCTCACGCCATGCGGAAGACAGTGCCCACCGCAGACGGTAGCGTCAACCCTCCGCGACGGAAAAGGAGTTGGACGTGCTCGGTCCCCGCCCCACGCTGGAAGCCGTCGCAGCACACGCCGGGGTGTCCCGGGCCACCGTGTCGCGCGTGGTCAACGGCAGTTCGGGCGTCCGCGCGTCCATACGGGAAAAGGTGCAGCAGGCCGTGGACGATCTCGGCTACGTACCGAACAGCGCGGCCCGCAGCCTCGTCACCCGGCGTACCGGAGCGGTCGCCGTGGTGATCGCGGAACCGGAGCGGCGGGTCTTCGCCGACCCCTTCTTCGCCCAGCAGCTGCGGGGCATCAGCCGCGAGCTGTCGGCGAGCGACACCCAGCTGCTGCTCCTCCTCGTCGAGAACTCGCGGGACTACGACCGGATCGGCCGCTACCTCTCCGGCGGACACGTCGACGGCACCCTGATGTTCTCCCTGCACCGCGACGACCCGCTGCCCTCGATGGCCACCGCGTCGGGCCTGCCCACGGTCTTCGGCGGCCGCCCCGACTGGCCGGGCGCCGACCTCGACCCCCAGCTGCTGTACGTCGACACCGACAACCGCGACGGCGCCCGGCAGGCCGTACGCCACCTGCTGGACCGCGGGCGGCAGCGCATCGCCGTCATCACCGGCCCGCTCGACCAGACCTCCGCGGCCGACCGCCTCGACGGCTACCGCGACGCGCTCGGCGACACCGGGCTCGTCGCGCACGGCGACTTCACCGCCGAGGGCGGCGAACGCGCCATGGCCGAACTCCTGGACCGCTGCCCGGAACTGGACGCCGTCTTCGCCGGCTCCGACCTGATGGCCTCCGGCGCACTGCGCACCCTGCGGGCCCTCGGGCTGAGCGTGCCGCAGGACGTGGCCGTCGTCGGCTACGACGACATCGCGCCCGCGGGGTGGGCCGACCCGCCGCTGACCACCGTCCACCAGGATGTCGAGGAGATGGGCCGGCTGATGGCGTCACTGCTGCTGCGCCGCCTGGAGGCGCGCGCGGAGCACGACCTCCTCCGACCGGTGATCACTCCGGCCCAGCTGATCGTCCGCGCCTCCAGCTGACCGCGGCGGGCGGCGGGGCCGTGCCGGGGGGCCGTGCCGGGTGCCCGGGCCCGGGTCGGTGCCGGGGCGATGCCGGGGCTCGGTCCTGTGTCGGCGCGGTGTCAGGTCCCGGTCGGCGCTGCGGCGCGATCCTCGGCCGGCGTCGCGGAACGGTCCCCGACCGGTGCTGCGACACCGATCCGGTAGCGTCCGGACCATGGAAGCACCCCAGGCCGCGATCACCGTGCGGAGCGCACTGGAGCTGCCCGCGCTCCGCCGCGGTCTGCCCGAGGTGGTCACCGCCGAGGAGCATCTGGACCGGCCCGTCCGCTGGGTCCACGCGGGCGAGGTCCCCGACATCGCCTCCCTGCTCAAGGGCGGCGAACTCCTGCTCACCACCGGGCTGGGCATCGGCGGCCGCCCCGCCGAGCAGCGCGCCTTCGTCCGCGACCTCGCCGACCGGGGCATCGCGGCGCTCGTCGTCGAACTCGGCGGCCGCTTCACGGAGCTGCCCGCCCCGCTGCTCGACGCGGCCCGTACGCGCGGCCTGCCGCTGGTCCAGCTGCACCGGCAGGTGCCGTTCGTGACGGTCACCGAGGAGATCCACACCGAGATCGTCAACGGCCACTACGCCATGCTCCGCAGCGCGGAGGAGGTCCACCGGCGCTGCACCGAGCTGCTGCTGCGCGGCGGCGGCGCCCCCGAGGTGCTGCGGCTGCTCGCCGGCTTCGCGGGCAACCCCGTCTTCCTGGAGACGCCTGACGGCCAGCTCCTCTACGCGGCGGCGCCCTCATCGGACGACGGCTCCGCGCCCGCAGAGGGGGCCATCGGGGCCATCGGGGCCGTTGGGGCCGTCGGAACCGTCGGGACAGCCGTGCCGGGCGGACGTGGCGGGCGGCCCTCGGCCGACCCCGTACAGATCTGGGACCGGCTCCGCAGCCGGCACCGGCGCTCCCCGGACCGGCCGGCCGGCGACCAGCAGCCCGCCCCGGACCCGGCCCGGCCCCATGAACCGCACCCGCTCGACGGAGTGACCGTGGACATCCCCGGCGGCGGCGCCGGCC
>DOWQ01000027.1 GCA_003519485.1 Streptomyces sp.
GTCGACTTCCCGCAGTCCATGGTGCCGCTGTAGAAAACCAGTTCGGGCATGGGAAGAGGAGGACCTTTCCGGTCGGTCGGCGCGGGGGCGGGTGCGGGGCGGGTCAGGTGCGTACTTCGAGCAGCGGCACGAGTTGCTCGACGGCGGTCATCGAACCGTGCAGCCCGACCATCGAGGACTCGTTCGGCTCAGTGCGCGAGGCGGTGATCGCCATGTCGTCGCAGGCCGCGGCGACCACGTCACCGATCCGGCCCCGGACGCGCGGGTCCACGGGGCCGAACCAGCCCGCGTCGATGGCCTCGTCGCGGGTGGCCACCCACATCCGGTCGCCGAGCACCTCGCGCCAGACGGCGGCCACATCGGCGGCGGCGCCGGGGACGGCGTAGACGTGCCGGGCGCGGCCCTCGCCGCCCAGCAGGGCGACTCCCGCGCTCAGCTCCCAGTCCTCGTCGAAGTCGACGCGGGAGTCCTCGTCGAACGGAATGTCGATCATGCCGTGGTCGGCGGTCACGTACAGCGCCGAGCGGGGCGGCAGCTGTTCGGCGAGCCGCTGGGCGAGCCGGTCGACGTACATCAGCTGGCCGCGCCAGGCGTCGGAGTCCACGCCGAAGCGGTGCCCCTTGCCGTCGACCTCGCTGTAGTACGTGTAGACGAGCGAGCGGTCCCCGGCGGCGAGCCGGTCCGCCGCGAGATCCATCCGCTCCTCGCCGGTGAGCCGGCCGTGGAAGGTGCCGCCGCTGAGCGCCACCTTCGTGAGCGGGGTGTGCTCGAAGCCGGGCGCGGAGACCTGGCAGGTGTGCACGCCGGCCGCGTCCGCGAGCTGGAAGACCGTCGGATACGGCTGCCAGACGTGCGGGTCGGTCCAGGGCCGCCAGCGCAGCTGGTTCATCAGCGCGCCGCCCTCCGGGTCCAGCACCGTGTAGCCGGGCAGCCCGTGCACGCCGGGCGGCAGCCCGGTGCCGACGGAGGCGAGGGAGGTGGCGGTGGTCGACGGGAAGCCGGCGGTCAGCGGCTGCCCGGTGCCGCCCCGCGAGGCGGCGATCAGCGAGGTGAGGAACGGCGCCTCGGCGGGGTGCGCCTTCAGCAGCTCCCAGCCGAGGCCGTCGACGAGGAAGACGCAGTTGCGGTCGGCGGGCTCCAGGTCCAGCGCGGCCGTCATGCCCGGCACGCCCTGTCCCGCGGCCAGCGTCGGCAGCAGGTCGGCGAGCGAGTCGCTGCCGTACCGGGGGGCGGGCGCGGAACGCAGGTCGAGCGGTACCGGTTCCGGCCAGCCGGAAGCCGCGGTGGCGGGCTCTGCCATCAGCGGACGGCCGTGGAGGCGACCGTGGCCTCGGACAGCGACTGGGCGAACGTGAGCGTCTGCCGTACGGAGTCCGGGCCGTCACCTGCCTCGCTGACCCGCAGGCTGAGGTCGTCGGCAGTCGAGCTACCGGTGTAGCCGTGGTCGGCCTCGCACTCGGGGTCGCCGCAGGCGGCGGGCTCCAGGTCGATGCGGCTGACCGCGCCCCAGCCGATGGTGAGCACGACCTCGCGGGGCAGGCTCCCCGGAGTGTACGACTCCGGGTTGGCCACGACCCGGCTGAGCACGACCGAGGAGATCCGGTCCAGCCGGACCGACTCCGTGGAGGTGGTGGCGTACGGCGACGGCGACGTGCCGTCCGCGGCCTGCTCGTCGGTGTGGCTGACGATGAAGCGGGTGCGAGTCAGCACGAGCACGGTGACATGCCGGCGCACCTCGTTGGAGTCAAAGGTCGTCTCCTGGTGGACCAGGTACGACGCGACCGGCTCTCCCCCCACGGCGGCCTCCACCGCCTCGGCCACGAGGGCCGGGTAGTAGCCACTGCGCTCGATCGCCGCGCGCAGCCCCTGGGTCGTCGTACCGGTCTTCGCCATGGCCCCCATCCTACGGGGCGCGCGGGCCCCGGGCCGCTACCACCCGGCCTCCGCCGGACCGCCCCGTCACCCGCCCCGGCGGCGGCCCGCCGGATCAGTAGACGGGCAGCCGGCGCGGGCCGAGATCAAGGCTGGTGGGCGAGGCCGCGAGGCGTACCGAGGCGCCGAGCACGCTGAGGCCGCGCGCGGCGACCACGACCGGTTCCAGCTCGACCGCCACCACCTCGGGGTGGTCGTCGACGAGCCGCGAGACCCGCAGCACCAGCTCCTCCAGGGCGGCGGCGTCCACCGGCTCCGAGCCGCGCCAGCCGAAGAGGAGCGGGGTGGCCCGGATGGACCGGATCAGCCCGGCGGCGTCCCGGTCGGTGACCGGCACGAGACGGTGCGCGATGTCGCCGAGCAGTTCGGAGGGCGCGCCGGCGAGTCCGAAGGAGAGGACCGCGCCGGCCGCCGGGTCGATCGCGGCCCGTACGACGGTGTCGACCCCCCGGGGGGCCATGGCCTGCACGACGGGGCGCAGCTCCTCGGCCGTGCCCAGCGCGCCGGTGAGTTCCTGGTAGGCACGGCGCAGGGCGGTCTCGTTCGCCAGGTCGAGCCGTACGCCGCCGAGGTCGGCCCGGTGCCGCAGGTGCGGGGCGGTCGTCTTGAGGGCCACCGGGTAGCCGAGCCGGACGGCGGCCCCTACCGCGGCCTCGGGGTCCGGGGCGGGGAGGGCGGGCCGGACGGCGATGCCGTAGCGGGCGAGCAGGGCAGCGGCGGGCTCGGCGGGGAGCGGGAAGCTGCGGGCGGAGTCGCCCGCGCCGGTGGTCAGCAGCGCCTCGATGTCGGCGCCGGCGCCGCTCTCGTCGATGTC
>DOWQ01000109.1 GCA_003519485.1 Streptomyces sp.
CCCGGGCGCACTCCCCCGAGCGCATCTTCGCCCCCGACTCCGACCTCGGCGCGCAGCTGCTGTCGGCGCTCGACCCGAGCCTGAGCGGCACGCTGTACGCGGCGTGGCGGCAGGCCGTACCCACCCCGGCCCGCGGCCCTGCGCGAGCTGCTGGCGATGCGCGTGACCGCCGCGCCGTTCGGCTCGACGGCACCGCTGAAGCCGGTGCAGGACGACCGCGGCCGGGTCGTCCGGCAGTCCGACTGGCCGCTCACCGGCGCCGCGCTGACCACCATGCGGGTCGTCTACGACACCGCGGGCAAGGTGCCGGTGAAGGCCGAGTTCGTGCACGCGGAGGGCGCCGCCTCGGTGCAGCACACCGAGAACCTGCCCTCCGACGCCGTGTTCGACCTGCCGCCCGGCCGGGTCCGCATCTCCACCCGCAGCGGCCCGGACAACGACCTGAGCTGGCTGACCAGGCGTCCCGCCGACTCCCAGGAGCCCGGCGTGACCGCGCGGCTCGAGGCCGGCCTGCCCGAGCGCACCCTGTTCGTGTCCCGGCCCGGCGCGGACGGCTCCGTGCACATCGCCGTGCACAACGGCGAGCCCCTGGAGTGGCGGCTGCGCCCCGGCCAGCGGGAACAGGCCAGGCACGGCCAGTACGAGCTGACCGCCAGTTACACGACGGGAAGCGTGCCGGCCAACGTCGAGGTCAGCATCGCCACGATCCCGGCCGCCGTCCACCGCAACGTCCTCGCCCTCGACACCGTCCACGACGGCATCACCGCCGGCAGCTGGGTCGCCGTCGAACGCCTGCGCAAGGGCGCGCCGGGCGGCGTGCCCGGCGACGCGGCGCTCGCCCGCGTGACCACCCGGGTCACCGCGGTGCGCACGGCCACCTACTCGCGCTACGGCATCACCGGGCGGGGCACCGAACTCACCCTGGCGGAGCCCTGGCTGGACGAGCACGACGTGCTCCTCTCGCACATCCGGGACACGACCGTGCACTCGGGCGGCGAGCCGCTGCGCCCCGCCGCCGAGCCGCTGGGCGAGGAGGTGCACGGCAACGAGATCGAACTCGACGAGCTCTACGACGGGCTGCGCCCCGGCCGGCTGCTGGCCGTCTCGGGCGAGCGCACCGACATTCCGGGGATCTCCGGGGTGCGGGGCACCGAGCTCGCCGTGATCGCCGCCGTCGACCAGCGCCTCGACCCGGAGCTGCCCGGCGACCACGTCCACACGACGCTGACGCTCACCGCCGACCTGACCCACCGCTACCGGCGCGAGAGCGTCCGCATCCAGGGCAACGTCGTACCCGCCACGCACGGCGAGAGCCGCGACGAGGCGATCGGCAGCGGCGACGCCGACCGGGTGAACCAGACCTTCGCGCTCTGGCAGTCCCCGCTCACCTGGCTTCCGGCGGACAATCCTCCCCCAGCCTCCGGCCGGGGGAACCCCCACCTCGCCGCGCTCGGCGCCACCCCCACCCTGGAGGTACGGGTCGACGGGCTGCTCTGGCACCGGGCCGACAGCCTCGCCGGGCGCGGACCGCGCGAGCGCGTCTACGTCCTCGGGACGGCCGGTGACGGGCGTACGACGGTGACCTTCGGCGACGGCCTGCACGGCGCACGGCTGCCCACCGGGCACGAGAACGTCCGGGCCCGCTACCGGTTCGGCACCGGCCGGGCCGCCAACGTCCGCGCGGACCGCATCACCCAGGCGGTCACCCGGCCGCTGGGCGTCACCGCGGTCACCAACCCGCAGCCCGCCACGGGCGGTTCCGACGCCGACGGGCCCGCCCTCACCCGGCGCACCGTCCCGCTCGCCGTCTCCGCGCTGGACCGCCTCGTCTCCGTCCGGGACTACGAGGACTTCACCCGCTCGCGGGCCGGTCTCGGCCGGGCCGCCGCCCGGGAACTCTTCGAGGGACGGCGGCAGGTGCTGCATGTGACCATCGCCGGCACCGACGACGTGCCCATCGCGGCCGACTCGGACCTGCTGCGCTCCCTGCGCTCCTCCCTCGCCGCCTACGGGGACTCCCGGCTGCCGGTGCGCGTGGACGTACGGGAACTGGTGCTGCTGGTCCTGGCGGCCCGGATCAAGGTGGCGCCCGATCACTCCTTCGAAACCGTCGGGCCCCGGGTGCGGCAGGCGCTGCTGCACCAGCTCGGCTACCGGGGGCGCGAACTGGGGCAGCCCGCACGGCTGTCCGAGGTGCTGGCCACCGCGCAGTCCGTGCCGGGCGTCGACTACGTGGACGTGGATTCCTTCACCGGCGTCCCGGCCTCCGTCACCCCGCAGGGGCTGGCGGAGCTGGCCGGCGAGCTCGCCCGGCCGCGGACCGTGGTCCCGGCCCGGCTCGCCGCGTACGACGAGCAGGTCCACCGGGTCACCGCCGCGGAGGGCGAGACGCTCAGCGCCGTCGCCGCCCGGTACGGCGTACCGCTCGCCGGGCTGCTGCGGCTGAACCCGGACATCACCGACACCCGGCGGCTGGAGAAGGGACGTTCGGTGTTCGTCTTCCGCGGCATCCGGCCGGCGCAGCTCGCACTGTTCTCGCCCGAGGTGGCGGACACGCTGATTCTGACGGAGGTCAAGTAGATGAGCAGGGAGCCGGACGGGCTCGTGGAGCTCCTTCCGCAGTGGCACAGGCTGCGGGACGCCGAGGACGCATCGGGCGGCGAGCCCCTGCGCGCTCTGCTCGCCGTGATCGCCGAGCAGATCGACCTCGTACGGAGCGGGGTCGAACAGCAATACGACGACTGGTTCGTGGAGACCGCCGCCGCCTGGGTGCTCCCCTACCTCGGTGACCTGGTGGGCTACCGCACGCTGCCGGGCTACGAGCGGGTGCAGGCCACCGGGCTCAAGGACGGCGGCCC
>DOWQ01000649.1 GCA_003519485.1 Streptomyces sp.
CCGCGGACGGCGCGCGCTCCGGTCGTCCGGCCGGCCCGGGCGGGGAGCAGCCCGACACCGAGCAGCCCGACACCGGGCAGCCCGACACCGAGCAGCCCGCGCCAGCCGGGGTCGTGCCCTCCGAGGCCCCGCCCACGGCCCTGAGCGAACACCCGTGCGCCTCGTACGTTCTCAGCGTCAACGGCACCGACCGCCCTGTCACCGACTCCTGGATCGGGGAGTCCCTGCTGTACGTCCTGCGGGAGCGCCTCGGGCTCGCCGGTGCCAAGGACGGCTGCTCCCAGGGGGAGTGCGGCGCCTGCTCGGTGCAGGTCGACGGACGGCTCGTCGCCTCCTGCCTCGTACCGGCCGCCACGACCGCCGGCTCCGAGGTCCGCACGGTCGAGGGGCTGGCCACCGACGGCACCCCCTCCGACGTACAGCGGGCGCTCGCGTCCAACGGCGCCATCCAGTGCGGTTTCTGTGTGCCCGGCCTCGCGATGACCGTGCACGACCTGCTGGAGGGCAATCACGCCCCGACGGAGCTCCAGACCCGCAAGGCGCTGTGCGGCAACCTGTGCCGCTGCTCCGGCTACCGCGGAGTCCTGGACGCGGTCCGTGACGTCGTCGAGTCCCGCGCGGACTCGGCCGACGCGGCGGCGCACACCGCGGCGAAGCGGCCGGGGGAGGACGCCGGCCGCGGCCCGGAGGCGTACGACGCGCCGGAGGGGCACGGAGCTGACGCGTACGGAGCGCCCGGCACCCACGGAGCCGAGGCGCAACCGGCGCACAGAGCCGAAGGGCCGCACGGAGCGCAGGCGCAAGCAGGGCAGGTCCAAGCAGTGCAGGCCCAAGCAGCGCAGGCGCACGGTGCCGACGCACAGCCGTACGGAGCGACCCAGGCGCAGGGCACCCGGACGTACGACCCCGGCCCCGAGGCGTACGGCACGGGCCACGACCCGGCCCCCGGCCCGTCCGGTGGCAGCCGCATCCCGCACCAGTCGGGCCCGGCCGGCAGTGGCGTCAACTCGCCGCACGGAGGCCCCGCGTGAGCGCGGCATCCGCCACCCCCCGTACGTTCACCCGCGCGCCCGCCACGGGCGCCACCGCACTCCCCACCCGCTCAGCGGCAGCGGCAGCGGAAAGGCAGCGTGATGACCGGTAACGACGCGGCCACCGCCCCCCCGGCGGGCACCGACGGCGGCACGCCCGCCGCCGAGCCGCCACCGCACGGGCTCGGGGCGTCGCTGCTGCCCACCGACGCCTTCCCGAAGACCGCGGGCACCTTCCCGTACGCCGCGGACCTGTGGGCCGAGGGCCTGCTGTGGGCCGCCGTGCTGAGGTCACCGCACCCGCACGCGCGGATCGCCTCCATCGACACGTCCGCCGCCACCGAGATGCCCGGCGTGCACGCCGTCGTCACCCATGCCGACGTGCCCGGCGACTCCTCCCAGGGCCGGAGGGTCGCCGACCGGCCGGTCTTCGCCAAGGACCTGGTCCGGCACCACGGCGAGCCGATCGCCGCCGTCGCCGCCGACCACCCGGACACCGCGCGGCTCGCGGCAGCCGCGATCGCCGTCGAGTACGAGGTGCTCGACCCGGTCACCGACCCCGAAAAGGCGTTCGAGGCCGAGCCGCTGCACCCGGACGGCAATCTGATCCGCCACATCCCGCTGTGCTACGGCGACGAGGAGGTCACCGGCGAGGTCGTCGTCGAGGGGCTGTACCGGATCGGCCGGCAGGACCCGGCGCCCATCGGCGCGGAGGCCGGCCTCGCGGTACCGCGCCCGGACGGCGGCGTCGACATCTACACCGCCTCCACCGACCCGCACGCCGACCGCGACCTCGCCGCCGCCTGCTTCGGCCTGGAGCCCGAGCGCGTGAAGGTCGTCGTCACCGGCGTGCCCGGCGCGATGGGCGACCGCGAGGACCCAGGGATGCAGCTGCCGCTCGGGCTGCTCGCGCTGCGCACCGGACACCCGGTGAAGATCGCGGTGACCCGCGAGGAGTCCTTCCTCGGCCACGCCCACCGCCACCCCACGCTGCTCCGCTACCGCCACCACGCGGACGCCGAGGGCCGGCTCGTCAAGGTCGAGGCGCAGATCCTGCTGGACGCGGGCGCGTACGCCGACTCGTCGGCGGATTCGCTCGCCGCCGCGGTCGCCTTCGCCTGCGGCCCGTACGTGGTCCCGCACGCCTTCATCGAGGGCTGGGCGGTGCGCACCAACAACCCGCCGTCCGGCCATGTCCGCGGCGAGGGCGCCATGCAGGTCTGCGCCGCGTACGAGGGCCAGATGGACAAGCTCGCCGCCAAGCTGGGCCTCGACCCGGCCGAGCTGCGGCTCCGCAACGTCATGGCCACCGGCGATCTGCTGCCCACCGGCCAGACCGTGACCTGCCCGGCGCCGGTCGCGGAACTCCTCCGGGCCGTACGGGACGCGCCGCTGCCCGCGCTCCCCAAGGACACCCCCGAGGAGGACTGGCTGCTGCCCGGCGGCCCCGGGGGCGCGGGCGAACCGGGCGCGGTGCGGCGCGGCGTCGGCTACGCGCTGGGCATGGTCCACATGCTCGGGGCGGAGGGCGCCGACGAGGTGTCCACGGCCACGGTCAAGGTGCAGGACGGTGTCGCCACCGTCATTTGCGCCGCGGTCGAGACCGGGCAGGGCTTCACCACGCTCGCACGCCAGGTCGTGCAGGAGACGCTGGGGATCGACGAGGTGCACGTCGCCTCGGTCGACACCGACCAGCCGCCGGCGGGCCCGGCCGCGCACGGACGGCACACCTGGGTCTCGGGCGGCGCCGTCGAACGCGCCGCGAAGATGGTCCGCACCCAGCTCCTGCAGCCGCTCGCGCACAAGTTCGGGATGTCGGCCGAGCTGCTGTCGATCGCCGACGGCAAGATCACGTCGTACGACGGGGTGCTCAGCACGACGGTCGCGGAGACCCTGGACGGCAAGGAGCTGTGGGCCACCGCGCAGTGCAGGCCGCACCCGACCGAGCCGCTCGACGGGACCGGCCAGGGCGACGCCTTCGTGGGCCTGGCCTTCGCCGCCGTACGCGCGGTCGTCGACGTCGACATCGAACTGGGCGCGGTGCGGGTGGTTGAGATGGCGGTGGCCCAGGACGTCGGCCGGGTGCTCAACCCGCGCCAGCTCGCGTCCCGTATCGAGGCGGGCATCACCCAGGGGGTGGGCGCGGCGCTGACCGAGAACCTCCGCACCTCGGCGGGCGTCCTGCGGCGGCCCAACCTGACCGGCTACGCCCTGCCCACGTCGCTCGACGCCCCGGACATCCGCATCGTGAAGCTCATCGAGGAGCGCGACGTGGTGGCCCCCTTCGGCGCGAAGCCGGCCAGCGCGATCCCGGTCGTCACCTCCCCGGCGGCGGTGGCGGCGGCGGTTCGCTCGGCGACCGGCCGGCCGGTCAACCGCCTCCCGATCCGGCCCCAGGCGGCGGTGGCGACACCGGCCCGGGACTGAGGCGCGGACGGCGGTATTCCGGTGGCGTCCCGGCGACGGGGCCGCGGGCGGTGAGGCTTGCGGCTGTTCGGCGTGTGATGAGGTGCGCACCGGGATTGCCCGGCCCCCCGGGACAACTGTCGGCGACGGACAGTAACCTGATAACACCTCACGGCTGGGTCTGACGCCGACCGGGGCGCTGGGAGAACCGAAGACCGTGTGCACGACGGGGGAGACGACGTGGCGGACCAGGACGACGCAGGGGGCGGCACCGGCGGGGGTTGGGGAGCGGCGGGGCTGGGCGCGGGCATGGCGGCCGGCGAGATCGGTGCCGCCAATCTGTACACCGAGCTGCAGACGCTGAAGACGTTCCAACTCCGTGTCGACGCACTGCTGAAGGATCTGACCGACTCCGAGGCCGCCCCTGTCCGCATGGCCGGGAACCGGCTGTCGGCCGACCACCTGGGGACCGGCTTCGCGGAGGCGGCGGGGCTGCACAAGGTCTACACCAAGGTGCACGAGGAGCTGGAGACTCTCTCCAAGCTGCTCTCCGGCCAGATCGAGGTCATGAGCATGGCGGTCGGCCACTCGCACAACGGCTACGAGGAAATCGACCTCGACAGCCGTCGCCGGATGTGGCAGATCCACCAGCAGACCAAGGACCATTACGACCCGCGGCGGGACCCCGACCCGAACCTGCCGAAGCAGGGGGCCGAGCAGGCGGCGGCCCCCAAGCAGCCGGCCGCCGGCGACGACAGCGGGGACTTCTGATGTGCGCAGTGCTCCACACAACGGGCGGGAGGCACGAGAGCGATGGGTGACACCGGAGACGGCGGGGGCCTCTTCAATCCGCAGCGCTCCATGCTGGTGGAGACCGACTTCCATTCCATGACGCATCAGCAGATGCGGTCCATGATCGAGAATGCGCAGCCGGCAAAGACCAGCGACCTCGGCAAAAAGCTGGTGGAAGCCGCCGCGACGATCGACCGCATCGGCACGGAACTCAAGACCCACATCGGGACCGTCGCCTGGGAGGGCGACGGCGGCGACGCCTTCCGTGACTGGGGCGACCGAGTGGCGAAGGCGACGATCCGGCTCGGTGAATTCAGTGCCGCCGCGGGCGTGTGGATGAACAGGGCCGCGGAGACCCTGGCCGACGTCAAGTCGTCGATGCCACCCCACTCGAGCGCCACGCAGGCGACCCTCACCGAGTACTTCGAACGCAACCCGGGCGGCATGCTGATGCTCTCCCAGGCGACCGTCGCGAACACCAAGGAAGCGCCGGGACAGCTCAGTGCGCTGACGGGCCCGACCCCGAAGGAAGCCCTCGCCGCCCAGACCCGCCT
The DNA here is from genome assembly GCA_003519485.1 of Streptomyces sp. GTDB lineage: Bacteria > Actinomycetota > Actinomycetes > Streptomycetales > Streptomycetaceae > Streptomyces. The sequence goes on from DOWQ01000649.1 coordinate 4,784, forward strand.
GAACCAGGACCACGCTGAAGCGGCGCGTCTGATGACCAAACTGGCGGGCTCGTACAGCTGGTCCTCCAGGAACATCGAGAACGAGGAACGCCCGACGTTTCCGCCGATGAAGGCCGAGTTCATGCCCACTCGCCCAAATGTCGATGTACGTGACGACGGGTGGCACGCTTCCCGTGATAATTCACGCGTCGATTCCGGGGGGGAGGGGGCTAGAGCGGTCAGTAATGGTCCCTATAACTCATCGACGGCCGTGAGTAGCGCACCGGCCGGTTTTGTCGGCCAGTCAGTGCAGTCGTCCATCCCTGACAATCAGGTGTCCACCAATATCGACGGCGGGGTGTCGGCACCCCACGCACCCATCGCTCCCTCTGCTGGTTCCGTGAACAATGCAAATCCCGGCGGTGGATCTGGGCAGTCCGGGAATTTCATCCCGCCGCCAATTGCAGGCAATGGCAATTCCGCCATGGGCAGCGGCAGGAATTTGCCCTCCGTGGCTCGCCGCCCGACGGTTGGTTCCAGTACGCCCGGTAGTGCGGTGGGTCGGTTGGCCCCCCGAGGACCGGCCGAGCATGGAATCTCCGGTGGACGTCCTGTGCCTCCGAACAGCGGCCGACCGGCAGGAGCGATCCCCCGGGGCACAGTCGTAGGAAACGAGCAGAGTCATGGCTATGGCAGAGGCGGGGTGGGGCAGAGTGCGGCCATGGGTGGAGGCGGAGCGCAGAGCGGCCAAGCGGGATCGGCCGGAGGGCGGAGGCTTGCTTCGGAGCCCGGAGGGGTTGTTGGACGCGGAACTCACCGCTCCGGTGCGGTTCCCGGCCAGGCGTTCACGCCTGGCGGTGCTGGCCTTGTTCGGGGGTCCGTTCCGTCAGGGAGCGGCACGGTTGGTGGGCGTCCTGGGTCGGTCCCTGTTGCAGGCTCCAGTAACGCAGCGCCTGGTGACGGGGACAGGAATTCCGAACGCCCTGGCTATCTGACAGAGGACCAGGAGACCTGGTCGCAGGACGGTAGGCGTGTAACGCCACCGGTTGTCGACTGATATTGGAACAACGGGAGTGCGGTACAAGCATGGTGGACACTAAGGGCAAAAAACATATTGCGGTGGCGGCTAGTTGCCTCGGGTTGATGCTTGTTGGTGTCGCGGGGACTCCTGCACATGCTGACTCCGTGCGGTCTCAGCAGTGGCATTTGGATGCCATGAAGGCCGACGAAATGTGGAAGGCCAGTACTGGTGAGGGCATTACCGTGGCTGTCATCGACAGTGGTGTGGATGCAAACCTTCCTGAGTTGAACGGTCAAATCCTTGACGGCAAAGACTTCACGAAACGCGAGGGAGACGAACAGGACGATTTCAAAGGGCATGGCAGTGGCATGGCTGCGATTATCGCAGGAACCGGTCGCCGGCCCGGTGGCGACGGGGCATTTGGTCTTGCTCCAGGAGCGAAGATTCTTCCGTTGCGTGTACCTCTTGGTGGCGGGAAGGGCTACGCTACCCAAGATGAGCGAACGTTCTCTAAAACGGTCGGATCGGCGCTTCGGTACGCTGCCGATTCGGACGCGAAGGTCATCAATATCTCGCTTGCCGGATACGTTGAAGGTGAGATGCGGCGGGATATGGCTGATGCGGTCGAGTACGCACTATCCAAGGATAAGCTGATATTTGCTGGTGTCGGCAATGATGGCGATAAACACAATCCGGTACTTTATCCGGCAGCTATTCCAGGTGTTGTTGGAGTGGCGGCAATGGATCGAAGCGGTAGTGCGACAAAGGAGTCCGAGCATGGCCCGCAAGTTGATCTTGCGGCTCCTGGTAAAGAGATTGTTTCCGCTTGTCCTGGTGGTTCTGAACTTTGCATCACCAGCGGGACGAGTGACGCTACCGCGCTTGCTTCGGCTTCTGCTGCGTTGATTTGGTCGAAGTATCCGGAGTGGTCGGCGAACCAGGTTCTTCGGGTGATGATCAATACTGCTGGTGGTGCGGACAGTGGCAAGGATCGTACGGATTTTATCGGTTATGGGGCTGTGCGGCCTCGGGTCGCTTTGAAGAGTCCGGGTGATCCCGGGCCGGCTGATGTGTATCCGATTGCTGGTGAGTTCCCTTCGGCCGCGCCGTCGTCCGAGTCGTCCGAGCCGAAGGGTGAGGGTGAGGTGCCGCAGGCTGCCGACGAGGGTGGTGGTAGTGGCGATACCGCGTTGTGGATCGCTCTGGGGCTTGGTGCGGCCGCGCTTCTCGGCGGGGGTGTTGCCGCTTCGGTGGTGGTCTCGCGGCGTCGGCGGGCTGCCGTTTCTGCGGCTCAATACCCGGTGCCGCCCATGCAGATGCCGTACCAGCCTGGTTCCGCGCCCTGGCCCGGCTCCGGGCAATACCCCGGCCCCGCCCCTGGGCAGCCCGGCCAGGTCCCCGGCCAGTACCCCGCCCCGCACCCCGGCGCGACGCCGCCGCCTCCGCCGCCCGGTGCGCCGTATCCTTACCACGGGGGTCAGGGGCCCCAGTAGCGTCATCGAACTCGTGCGCCCCCGCCGCCCCCGCCGCCCCTTCGTGTTCCGGTGACGGCCGCTACTGACAGACCAGTCAGCAAAAACCTTCGCGGGTTACCCGTAGTACCTCTTTCCCTGCGGAAGACGCTGCTCCACTATGGGCCTCCTGTTACCAGTGGGTCACATCGGTGTGCTGACTCGCAGGAGCCGAGTCTGGTGTCGCGGGGCTGTGCCCCGGGTGCGGAGGGTCTGAGAGTGACGGAGTTCGACCGGGTCGACGACGATGACACTGCCCTCGGCGAGGGACTCCCCGCCGCGGACCGGATATCCACCGGGTTGTCCGACGCGGAGCTGACGAAGAGAATCCTCGCGGGCGCGCCGACCGCGTACCCGGCGAGCCAGGAGCTGCGGCAGCGCCACCTGCGGGCGGTCCTGTCGTACGCCGGACTCTGCGGTCAGGACCGGCCCGCCGCGAACCAGCTCGCCGCGCAAGCGCTCGCCCTCGCCTCCCAGGAGACCTGTCGCGGCATCGCGCCGCAAGGCGTCTGGCGACACCATCTGTTGTTGCTGGTGCAGCGGGTGGCCGGAAATTGGGCCACGGGCCATCGGCGAGGCTTGCTGGATCCGGAGCTCGTCAGCTGGCTCGACGACAACGCGGCCGCTGCACCCGGCCATCCGGACCCCGCCGACATCCGGATGTGGCGCGGTCCGGACTCCGCCGTGCTCGGGGGCTTCTACCGGCTGCCCGAACGGATGCGCGGAATCGTCTGGTACTCACTGGTCGATGAGGAGCCGGACACCGAGACGGCACTCTTCCTCGGCACCTCCCCCGATGTGGTGGCGGGCCTGAAGGAGCGGGCCTCGGAGGCCGTACGGCACGCGAGTCTCCGTACCTGTCTGGAGCGCGGCGATGACGCGCGCTGCCAGGGTTTCCGGCGCATCATGGAGGCCGCCGCGCGCCCCGGGGACGGGCGGCACAGCGAGGATCTGGATCAGCACCTGGCCGAGTGCCCGGGCTGCACCCAGGCTCTGGGTGAGCTGATGCGGATGGTGCGGCACCCCCGGATCACCTTGGCCGACGGCCTGCTCGGGTGGGGCGGGCCCGCGTACGTCATGGCGGAGTCGGAGCCGGTACGCCAGAACGCGGACGGCCCGGTCGAGCCCGCCGCCCCGGCCGGACTGAACGGCCCCACGGGGCGGAGCGAACCGTACGGCGGCCCGGCCGAGCCGACCGAACCGTACGGTCCCCACGGCTCCCACGCCCTCAGCGGCCCCAACGTGCCCGTCGAGCCCGGCGGATGGAACGCGCCTCCCGGCCAGTCCGGCCCATTCGGGACGCCGGCCACGGGAGCAGCGCCACCGGCCGTACCGACCTCGACAGCGTTCTCCTCCGCCTCGGCCGCCCGCGCCGCCCGTGCCGCCGCGTGGCAGGCGAGCCTGCAGCGCAGCCGGTTGCACCGCGGCCGGCGTCGGCAGATGAAGAAGCTGGGGAAGCCCGTCGTCCTGGGCGCGGCCGGTACGGCGGCGGCCGCCATCGTCGCCGCCCTGCTGCTGACCGGCGCCGGATCGGGGGACGGAGACCCGTCCGGCAGTGCCGCGTCGGCGGTTCCCGCCCCGCCGGTGGAGACCATCACCACCCCGGAGGCGCCCACCCCCTCGGCTTCCCGCTCCGTCGGCTCCGAGCCGCCGAAGGCACCCCCGAGGACGCCCGCGCCGACCCGTACCAGCAAGCCGCCCGCGGCCGACCCCGCACCGTCTCCCAAACCGCCGCCCCCAGCGCTGCAGTACGGCTTCACGCAGGTGGTCAACGCGCATTCGAACCTCTGCCTGGACGTGGAGGGCGGGGAGTTCGAGAAGCGGACGGACGTCGTCATGGCCCGCTGCGACGGCACCGGTACGCAGCTCTGGCAACTGGACGACCAGGGCCTGGTGCACTCGTACGCCGATCGCGACTTCTGCCTGGACTCCCGCGGGGACACCGACCGCGGTGTCGGTATCTGGCCCTGTTCCTCGGCGGGCGGGGACAGCGGTGCCAACCTGCGCTTCATCATCGACGGGGTCGGGACGATACGCCCGTACATCGCCCCGGACTTCGCCCTGACCCCCGAGGTGCCCGCGTCCGGCAGCATGCTGGATCTGCGCCCGGCAGATGACGAGTCCGACCAGCGCTGGGCCGCGAGTCCTTCGAGCGCGGCCTAGCACCGTTCGACGGTCCTCAGAGACTGCTGATCTCGCACCAGACGACTTTGGACACGGTGCCGAACCGGTCGGTCCGCACGGGGAAGTGGTTCCATCTGTCGGCCAGGATCTGGAGCAGTTGGAGCCCTCGGCCGCCCTCGCAGTCCTGGCCGGCCGGACGGAGGTCGGGCGGCTTCGGACTGGTGTCCCACACGGACATGCGCAACGCCTCCCGTACGAAGTGGAGGCCGAATTGGGCTTCACCGTCGGAGTGGACGATGGCGTTCGTCAGCATCTCGCTGGCCAGCAGTTCGGCCCGCTCGATCAGCTCCGGCCGGTCATGGGCGGCGAGTGCCGCGCGCAGCGTGCTCCTGGCCACGCCCACGGCCCGGGGGTCGTGCGGCACTTGCAGCCGGTACGCGAACGGGTCGGAAGCCGGAGCAGGGCAGATCAGGGTCATCGGGGACCTCCTACAGAAATCGGTGCGCGCGCCAGTGCGCGCGAGTGGCTCTGGTTGGAGCGAGCGGGTCGACAGGGGGCGACACGGTGGACACGGTGGACACGGTGGACACGGTGGACACGGTGGACACGGTGGACACGAGAATCTCCGCGGTGGCCTGCCACCGCCCACGCGGCCCCGACCTGCACGAGGGGTATGAGCGGTAGTGCGCTTCCGGTTGACCGGAGAGGCGTTGTGTAAGTGCCGTGTCACGCACAGTAGGTTGCAGCCTTGATCCGTTGCAACCCTTATCCCAAGAAACGCCCGATCGAGTGGAGCGTGACAAGGTTGCGCGGCAGACTTCAGTGCCGGAGCAGGGCCGTACGAGAGGGGGCGCCATGCCGCCGAGAAGTGACCCGACCGCCCGTCAGGAACGGCTGGGCGCGGAGCTGCGAAAGATGCGGGAGCGCGCAGGGCTGACGGCTCGGGAAGCGGGTGAGTTGCTGGGTACGGGGCCGATTCAGATCAGCCACATCGAAGCGGGTCGCATCGGCGTGAGCGAGGAGCGCTTGCGGCGTCTCGCCGTGCACTACCGCAGTGCAGATATCGAGTTCATCGACGCGCTTGTGGCGATGGCAGGGGAGCGCCGGGGCGGCTGGTGGGAGGAGTATCGCGGACTGCTGTCGAAGCGGTCGCTGGACCTGGCGGAGTTGGAATACCGGGCTGCTCGCCTGCGGACTCTCCAAGTCGTGCACATTCCCGGCATCCTGCAGACGGAGGAGTACATCAGGGCCATTCACACGTACGCCACCCCGGCGCCGCCGTCCGACTATCTCGAAGCGGTTGTGGCGTTCAGGCTGGGACGTCGCGCCATTCTCGAGGGTAAGTCACCGCCGCCGATCTCCGTGGTCGTCCACGAGGCTGCGCTGCGCATCAAGGTGGGAAGCAGGAAAGTGGCGCGCAGGCAGCTCGAAGCGCTCCTGGAGGCATCCGACCGGCCCGGCGTGAGCCTGCGAGTGGTTCCCTTCGAGGTGGACGGGTTCGCCGGCTCGGGTTTTTCCATGCTCTACGCCGATGGACCGCTGGCCCGGCTCGATACGGTGCAGCTCGATGCCGCGCACGGCAGCGTCTTCCTGGACGCCGAAGCGCAGCTCGCCACGTATCGGGACTTGTTCGCAAAAGTGGAGCAGGCTGCGCTGGCGGCCGGGAAGTCCCGTGGCCTGGTCCTTGGTGTACTGCAAGAGCTGTGAGAGGTGTGAAACCGGCCATGGGTATATGGCAGAAGAGCTCGTTCTCCGGGAACGGGCCGGATAACGACTGCGTCGAGATAGCCCTGCGCGGCCATTCGATAGCTCTCCGCGAGAGCGAAGAACCGGGTGTGGTCGTCACGACCGCACCCGGATTGTTCGGAGCGTTCATTCGGAACGTCAAGAACGGCGAGTACGACCACCTCGGCTGAGAGTGCTGAGCGCCGACGCGGGGGCCTTGGAGGAGACCAGGGGGCCGAGCCCCGGCGGGGTCCGGCCACCCGTACAGAGGCCGCGGCCGGATTCGAACCGACGTAACCCGCTTTGCAGGCGGGTCCCTAACCACTCGGGCACACGGCCGTGTGGGTCTGCCGGGCAGACTGTAGGACAGATTCGTCGATCTGCTCAAGAGTGCCCTGACGGTCGCTGTACGGAGGCAAACGATCACGATGCGACGGCGAATCGCTGTGCATGTTGTGCCCGCCCGGCTGACGTGCGGCGTTCGCCCAGTGGGTCACGCTGCCATCGCCGGAAAGTGCCGTAACGGGCGCCCGGGCAGTACGCCGAGAAGTGCATCAGGCCGAAGATTCTTCGGTATACCCAAAATCTGCTTATGCTTCTTCCGTGTTCGATTCGCGGCACATCAAGACGTTCCACGAAGTGGTCAAGTCCGGTTCGTACTCGGCGGCCGCTCGTGTGCTGGGCTATACGCAGCCCGCGATCACCCAGCAGATGAAGGCGCTGGAGCGCGATGTCGGCTCCCCGCTGTTCTCCCGCGCGGGCCGCGGACTACGGCTCACGGAGGCGGGGGAGACCCTCGCCCGCCACGCGGACACGATCCTGGACAGCCTGACCGCGGCTCGCCGGCAGCTGGACGCCATCTCCCGGCTGCGCGCCGGTCTCGTACGGGTGTCCGCCTTCCCGAGCGCCAGCGCCACCCTCATACCGGAGGTGATGGCCAGGCTCGCCGCCGACCATCCGGGCGTACGGGTGGAGCTGCTCGAAGGGGAGCCGCCGGAGACGCTGCACTGGGCGGCGCGGGGCGAATGCGACATCACGCTCGCCTTCACCTATCCGGGGATGCGCGCCGAAGTGCCGCCGGAGCTGACCGAGATCCCGCTGATGGAGGACCTGCTGACGGTGCTGCTGCCGACCGGCCATGCGCTGGCCCGGCGGCGCGCGGTGCGGCTGGCGGATCTGGCGGAGGAGCGGTGGATCGCGGGCTGCCCACGCTGTCGCGCCAATTTCCTGCACGCGTGCGCGGACGAGGGATTCTCACCGGACATCGCCTTCACCTCGGACGACAACCTCGTGGTACAGAGCCTTGTCGCGGCGGGCGTGGGTGTTGCGATGATGCCGGCCCTGGTGCTGTCGTTCCTCTGCCACCGGAAGGTCACCGGGCGGGCCCTGGAGCCGCACACCCGGCGGCAGGTCTCGGCGTATGTGCACCGGGAGCACCTGCGCATCCCGGCCACGGCGCTGGTGCTCGAGGAATTGAAGACGGTGGCGGGCGCACGGGTCGGCTGCTGAGCCGCATCCGGCGCGGGGCCCGATCCCCCTCCGGTCGTCGTCCGGTCTCGGCTTCACCGCCCGGGACGTGCCCAACCCCGGAATCCCCCCGAGCCCCCGGGTCCCCGATCCTCGATCCTCGATCGGCTGCGGGTGCCCCGCCGGGCGGCATCCCCTCCGCCTCCATAAGTGGAGCTTGGGATGTGCGAAGAATTCCTCCTTGGACGTAATGGGTCGCGCGGCCCGAGGCTACGAGCATGGCCACTACCACCGCACGCCAGGACGCGCCCGGGCACACCCCGGCCCCGCGCGGGACCTCGCGGAACACTCAGCGGCTCGACGGGCTCGTCGCGGACATACGCGCGGCGGTCGGCCGGGGCCTGCCGCCCGAGCCGACCGCCCGCCTCGTCGGTGAGTGCCTGCGACCGCACCTCGGCGCCACCCGGCTGCTGACCGGGGATCAGCGGCAGGGCGACCCCGAGAACTACCGGCAGCACGTGCTGCACGCCGAACGCGACGGCAGCTTCTCCATCGTGGCGCTCGTCTGGCTGCCCGGACAGCTGACCGCCATCCACGACCACGTCTCCTGGTGCGTGACGGGCGTGCACGAGGGCCAGGAGAGCGAGCGCCGCTACCGTCTGGAGTCCGACGGCACGACGGCCCGGCTCGTGCCCACCGTGGACGTCGTGAACCCCACCGGCGCGGTGTGCGGATTCGCCCCGCCCGGGGACATCCACCGGGTACGCAACGCGTGCTCGTCGAAGGCGATTTCGATCCACGTCTACGGCGCGGACATCTCCCGGCTCGGCTCCAGCGTCCGGCGCGTGTACGACGCCCCGGTCGACGAAGCCTGATGGCGCTGACGGGCGAACGGGACACCAGCAGGGCCCCCGGCTCCGCCCCGGCACCTACGTCGGCACCCGTACCGGCACCCGTA